>NZ_JBHNYP010000014.1:0-79051 GCF_054960655.1 Micrococcus sp. PSi08
GGGGCGGGGGGGGGGGGGGGGGGGGGGGGGGGGGGGGGGGGGGGGGGGGGGCCCCCCCCCCCGACGGGGTCACTCGTCTCCGGCGGAGACCATCACCTGGGCGGCGCGCAGCACGCGGCCGTCCCGGAGATAGCCGTTGCGGAAGACCTGGACCACGTGGTCCGCGGGCACCTCTGCGTGCGGCTGGCGCATCACGGCCTCGTGCACGGCCGGGTCGAACTCGACGCCGGCCAGCGCCTCCTGGTCGTGGCGCTCGAGGCCGAGGCCGGCCAGGGCGGTGTCGAGCTTGGTCGCGATCGCGGCGAACGGACCGTCCGTCAGGTCGCCGGCGGCGCGGGCGGCGTCGATGTCGTCGAGCACCGGCAGCAGCGCGGTGACGGCCTTGACCACACCGGCGTCCCTGGCCAGGTCGCGGTCGCGGTCCACGCGACGCTTGTAGTTCACGAACTCGGCCTGCAGCCGGCGCAGGTCGGTCTCGAGCTCGGCCTCGCGGTCCGAGGCCGCGGGCTGCGGCGCCTCGGTCCCGGCCTGCGCGCCGGCCTCGTCGAGGATGCGCTCGGCCTGGGCGAGGGCGTCGCCGTCCTCGGCCTGCTCGGCCGCGCTCTCGGCGGAGACCCGGGGCTCACCGGTCTCGGGGTCGATGCGGCGACGGTCGTTGAACACGATGGGCTCCTCCTCGGAGCCGCGCTCGGCATCGGAGGAGCCGTGCGGACGCTGCTGGTCGGCGCTCATGGTGTGTCCTTTCGAAGCGGGTGGGCGCGGCGGGTCCGCCGCGCGGGGGGGTGGTGCGGGAAGGCCGGCGGGCCGGCCCGGCAGGGGCGCTGCCGGGCCGGCCCGCCGGCGTCGTGGGCCTCCGGGCGGGGCGGGCGTGGACGCCCGCCCCGGCACCGGGGTGTCAGGCCTTCTTCTCGTCGTCCTCGTCGACCACCTCGGCGTCGACGATGTCCTCGTCGTCGTCCTGCGGGGCGGCGGACTCGGCGCCGGCGTCGGCCGACTCCGCGCCCTGCTGGGCGTAGAGGGCCTCGCCGATCTTGACCTGGGAGGCCTGGAGCTTCTCGAACGCGGCGGCGACCTCGTCGTCGTTGTCCTGCTTCTCCAGGGCGGCCTTCAGGGCGTCGACGTCGGCCTGCACCTCGGTCTTGACGTCCTCGGGCAGCTTGTCCGCGTTGTCCTGCAGGAGCTTGTCCACGGAGTACGCGGACTGCTCCGCCTGGTTGCGGCGGTCGGCGGCCTCACGGCGCTTCCTGTCCTCGTCCGCGTGGGCCTCGGCGTCCTTGACCATGCGGTCGATGTCCTCCTTGGACAGCGAGGAGCCGCCCGTGATGGTCATCGACTGCTCGGTGCCGGTGCCCTTGTCCTTCGCGGAGACGTGCACGATGCCGTTCGCGTCGATGTCGAAGGTGACCTCGATCTGGGGCATGCCGCGCGGGGCCGGGGCGATGCCGGTCAGCTCGAAGGTGCCCAGCGCCTTGTTGTCCCGGGTGAACTCGCGCTCGCCCTGGAAGACCTGGATGGACACGGAGGGCTGGTTGTCCTCGGCCGTGGTGAACGTCTCGGAGCGCTTGGTCGGGATGGCCGTGTTGCGCTCGATGAGCTTGGCCATCACACCGCCCTTGGTCTCGATGCCCAGCGACAGCGGGGTCACGTCGATCAGGAGCACGTCCTTGCGCTCGCCGGCGAGCACGCCGGCCTGCACCGCGGCGCCGATGGCGACGACCTCGTCCGGGTTCACGCTCTTGTTGGGCTCCTTGCCGCCGGTCAGCTCCTTCACCAGGTCGGAGACGGCGGGCATGCGGGTCGAGCCGCCGACGAGGACCACGTGGTCGATGTCGGAGACCTTGACGCCGGCCTCCTTGATGACGTCCTCGAACGGCTTGCGGGTGCGCTCGAGCAGGTCCTTGGTGAGGTCCTGGAACTTGGCGCGGGAGAGGTGCTCGTCCAGGTGCACCGGGCCCTCGGGGGTCACGGACAGGTACTGCAGCGAGATGTTGGTGGAGGTGGCCGAGGAGAGCTCCTTCTTGGCCTGCTCCGCTGCCTCCTTCAGACGCTGCAGGGCGATCTTGTCCTTGGACAGGTCCGCGCCCTTGGACTTGGCCTGCTGGAGCAGCCAGTCCACGATCCGCTGGTCCCAGTCGTCGCCGCCGAGGCGGTTGTCGCCGGCGGTGGCGCGCACCTGGATGGTGGCGAAGTCGTCCTCGTCCTTGGCGACCTCGAGCAGGGACACGTCGAAGGTGCCGCCGCCCAGGTCGAAGACCAGGATGAGCTCGTCCTCCTTGCCCTTCTCCAGGCCGTAGGCCAGGGCGGCCGCGGTGGGCTCGTTGATGATACGGGTGACGTTCAGGCCCGCGATCTCGCCGGCCTCCTTGGTGGCCTGGCGCTCGGCGTCGTTGAAGTAGGCGGGCACGGTGATCACCGCGTCGGTGACCTTCTCACCCAGGTACTCCTCGGCGTCGTGCTTGAGCTTCATCAGCGTGCGGGCCGAGATCTCCTGCGGGGTGTACTTCTTGCCGTCCACCTCGGTGGTCCAGTCGGTGCCCATGTGGCGCTTGACGGACGCGAAGGTGCGCTCGGGGTTGTTGACGGCCTGGCGCTTGGCGACCTCGCCGACCAGGACGTCCCCGCCCTTGGAGAACGCGACGACGGACGGGGTGGTGCGGGCGCCCTCGGCGTTCGCGATGACGACCGGGTCGCCACCCTCGAGGGCGGCGACAACGGAGTTGGTGGTGCCGAGGTCGATGCCGACTGCACGGGACATGATGGGGTCCTTCCTGTCTGACGGTGAAGCGGGGGCCGGACCCGCGGGCCGGGGCACCGGCGCCGCAGGGAATTGAGCCTTCATGACTCAGGTTGCCACCGGGGCGGTGGACTGTCAAGTGAACCTGAGTCGACTTCACTCACTTCTGCTTCTGCGAGGGTCAACGCGGGCCGTCCGCGATCCATTCCCGGGGCCCGGGTCCATCCCTGATCCGTCCCGGTGCAGGCGCCGGGCCCTGGAAGCGCGCGGGTCTCGCGCGGTTGAATGGCGGAACACGGGGCGTCGCCGACGGCGCGCCCGTCCCGACGGAGAAGGAGCACCACCATGGCCGAGAAGAACGCCGCCGAGTACACCGTCCCGGGCCTGTCCCTGAGCACGGGCCGCCGCACCGCCGAGATCCTCCAGGGTCGCCTGCACGCCCTCAACGACCTGCAGCTCACCCTGAAGCACGCCCACTGGAACGTCGTGGGTCCGGGCTTCATCGGCGTACACGAGATGCTCGACCCACAGATCGAGCTGGTCCGCGCGATGGTGGACGTCGTCGCCGAGCGCATCGCCACCCTCGGCGTCTCCCCCGCCGGCACCCCGGGCGCCCTCGTGGCCGCCCGCACGTGGGACGACTACACGCTGGGCCGCGCGACGACCCTGGAGCACCTGGCCGCGCTGGACCTCGTCTACGACGGCGTCGTGACGGATCACCGCGCCGCGATCGACGCCACCGAGGACCTCGACCCGGTCACCCAGGACATCCTCATCGACCAGGTGGCCCAGCTCGAGCTGTTCCAGTGGTTCATGCGCTCCTTCCTGACCACGGACGACGGCCGCCTGAGCAGCGCGGGTGCGGCCACGGAGGCCGCCGCCGCGGGCCGGGTGAAGGACGACCAGGCCGCGCCCGCCCCGCAGGGCGCTCGCACGAAGAAGTCGGCTGCCAAGAAGGCCACGGCCTCGAACGCGAAGAAGTCGAAGAAGAAGTGACCGCGCGCCCCTGAGGCGCCCGCGTGCACGGAGGGCCCGACCGCACCGCCGGTCGGGCCCTCTGTCGCCGTCCGGGCTCAGGCGGCCCGCGCCGGCCACCAGACGCGCGGGCCGATGTCCCGGACGAGCGCGGGGATCAGCAGCGTGCGCACCACCAGTGTGTCCAGCAGCACGCCGAACGCGACGATGAATGCCAACTGCACCATGAACATCAGCGGGATCACCGCGAGCGCGGCGAAGGTGGCCGCCAGCACGACGCCGGCCGAGGTGATGACCCCGCCCGTGACGGTGAGGGCGCGCAGCACGCCCGCCCGCGTGCCGTGCCGCGGGGTCTCCTCCCGCGCCCGGGTCATCAGGAAGATCGTGTAGTCGATCCCGAGCGCCACGAGGAAGACGAAGCCGTACAGCGGCACGGTGGGGTCGGCGTCCTCGAAGCCGAACACGTGCCGGAACACGAGGGCCGAGACGCCCAGGGCCGCACCGAAGCTGACCACGAGCAGCACGGGTGCCAGGAGCGAGCGCAGCAGCACCGCGAGGATGACCAGCAGCATCGCGAGGATCAGCGGGATGACGACCCGCAGGTCGCGCTGCGTGGTGACGTTCGTGTCCAGCGCCTGGGCCGCCGGGCCGCCCACGAGGATCTCGCCCGAGGTGGGCAGGTCCGCGAGCCGGTCGCGCAGGCGGGCCACGGTCTGCTGCGCGGCGAGGGACTCGCCCGGGTCCGCCAGGGTGGCAGAGACCAGCACGCGGCCGTCCACCACGCGGGGCTGCGGCTCCGGCGCGGACGCGGCGCCCGTCCCGCCCTCCGCGTCGAGCGCGCCCGGGGGCAGGCCCGCGGCGGCCTCGGGGGTGTCCGTGGTGACCGCGGCCTCGGCCACGCCGGGGTCCTCCGTGACGGCGGCGAGCACCGCCTCCGCGTCCCCGGCCGGGGCGAGGATCTGGGCGGGGGCGCCCGCGCCGGCGTCGAAGTGCTCGGTCAGCAGGGCCTGGGCCTGCCGGGCGTCGGAGTCGCCGAGCAGCACGTCCTCCTGGGCGACGCCGTCCGCGCGCAGCTGCAGCAGGCCGCCGCAGAGGGCGAGGAGCACGACCGTCGTGGCGACCCAGACGAGGCGGGGCCGGCGCGCGACGACGGCACCCACCCGCGTCCACACCCCGTGGTCCTCCTCGAGGCCGGCGATGGGCCGGCCCGCGCCGTCGCGCGGCGGGGTGAAGGCCCGGCCCCGGGCGGCGCGGCGCTCCGCGCGACGGCGCGCACGCTCGGGGGACGGGATCGTGGGCCAGAAGGCGGCACGCCCGGTCAGCCGCAGCAGCGCCGGCAACAGGGTCAGGGCGGCGAGCCACGCGAAGGCCACACCCGTGGCGGCCACGGGGCCGAGGGAGCGCGTCGAGTTGAGGTCCGAGGCCATCAGGATCAGCAGGGCGAGGGCCACGGTCGAGGCGGACGCGGTGATCGCGCCGAAGGACCCGCGCACGGCGGCCCGCAGCGCCTCCCCGACGTCCGCCCGGACCAGCAGCTCCTCGCGGTGCCGGGCCACGAGCAGGAGGCAGTAGTCCGTGGCCGCGCCGATCACGAGGATCGAGAGGATGCCCTGGGCCTGGCCGTTGAGCTGGATCCAGCCCGCCAGGGCCATCCCGTAGACGGCCACGATCGCGCCGCAGAGCGCGGCCACGGCCGTCAGCAGCACGAGGACCGGCAGCAGGACGGAGCGGTACACCGCCACGAGGATCACGAACACCACGACGAGCGCCACGAGCAGCAGCAGCCCGTCGATCCCCGCGAACGCGCCGCCCAGCTCCGCGACCAGGCCCGCCGGACCGCCCACGTGCCACTCGGTGTCCGCGGCCACGGTGCCGGCGAGGGCGGGGTCGGCGGCCGCCGGGTCCGCCACGACCTCCCGCAGGTCGGCCACCACGTCGGCCACGGGTCGCTCAGCCCCGGCCGAGGAGTCGACGAAGGCCAGGAACTGCACCGCCGCACCGTCGTCGGAGGGGATCGGACCGGCGACGTCGACCACGCCCGGCACCTCGCCCAGCCGGCCCGCGAGGTCCGCGAGCGCGGGGAAGGCGGCCGCGGGGTCCGCAGTGCTCGCCGGGCCCACGACGACGGCGGGCACGGCCTCACCGTCCTGGAAGGCCGCCGCCTGCTCCCCCGCGCGGGTGGACTCGGCCGACGCCGGCAGGAAGGTGGCCTGGTCGTTCGAGGAGACGTCGCCGATCCTGCCGAACACGGGGCCGCCCAGGCCGAGCACGGCGAACCAGACCACGGCCAGCGCCGCGGCCAGGCCCAGCCGCAGCCCCCGGGAGGGACGCCCCGGCGCGGCGGGGGTGCGGAAGCCGGAGAGGTCAGGCGGGGTGGGCATGCCTCCGAGCGTAGGGGGTGGTTCGATGATCAAACAACCATGGGGGCTGGCTAGACTCCCGGCCATGACCACGCAGCCCCCCTCCGCCCCCGCGGAGCACCTCGCCGTGGTCCACGCGCTGCGCGTCTTCAGCGAGAGCGCGGAGCACGCCGTCGACGAGGCCGGCCGCGGCGTCGGCCTGCACCGCACGGACCTCAGAGCCCTGGCGCTCCTGATGGCCCGCGCGGCGGCCGGTGAGCCCGTCACGGCCACGGACCTCGGCGCCCACCTGCACCTCACCCGGGCCTCGGCCACCGCCCTCGTGGACCGCCTGGCCGCCGCGGGCCACGTCCGCCGCCGCCGGGACGAGGGCGACCGGCGGCGCGTGCTGGTGGAGCACACGGACACGGCCCGCCGCGACGGACAGCGCGCGTTCGAACCGATGTCCCAGCGGCTGAGCGCCGCCCTCGAGGGATTCTCCGCCGCGGAGCTGCGGGCTGCGGTGCGGGTGCTCGAGGCGGCCACCGCCGCACTGACGGACCCCGCCCCGGAGGACCCGTGACTCGACCGGCGCTCATCGGCCTCGACGGCCGCTCGGGGTCGGGCAAGACCGTCCTCGCCGCCGCGCTCGCGGCCCGGATCGCACCATTCGCGCGCGTCGAGGTGATCGAGATCGAGTCCATGTACCGGGGCTGGGACGGGCTGGCCGCGGCGGTGGGCGACGACGGCCCCTACCCGGCCGTCGTGCGCGCGCTGCGGGAGGGCGGCACGGCGACCTGGACCACATGGGACTGGCACCGTGCCGCCCCCGGTCCGCCGCGGGGGACCGCGCCGGCCGACGTCGTGGTGTGCGAGGGCGTGGGCGCGCTCAGCACCGCCGCCCGGCCGCTGCTCGACCTGGCGGTGTGGCTCGAGCTCGAGACCCCCGCGCGGCGCACGCGGGCGCTGGCCCGGGACGGCGAGACCTTCGCCCCACACTGGGACCGCTGGGCCGCACAGGAAGAGGACTACCTGGCCCGGCATGCCCCGCGCGCCGCGGCGGACCTGGTCCTGCACCCGCCCTCCGCCTGACGGCGGCGGTGCCCGGGGCCGGGGCGTCGGGGTCTGCGTGCGGGCCGGTCGGGTGCCCGCGCCGGGACCGGAGCGGTTCGCTCCGCTTAGGTGTAGCATCGGAGGCGGCGCGCCGCGTCCGGCCGCGTCCCACCCCAGCGCACGGAGACCTCCCCTTCCCATGGCGACACTGCTCTACCGTCTCGGCCTCGGCGCCGCCCGCCGCCCCCTCCTCGTGATCCTCGCCTGGGTGCTCGTCCTGGCCCTCGCCGTCGGCGGGTTCCTCGCCTTCGGCGGCACGCTCTCCTCCACCGTCACCATCCCCGGCACGCCCACCGCCCAGGTCACGGACCGCCTCAAGGAGGAGTTCCCCGAGGCCTCCCGCGGCAGGGGCCAGGTCGTGTTCACCACCGAGGACGGCTCCCCCCTGACCGACGCCCAGCGCGAGCAGATCACCGCCCTGCTGGACGACGTCGCCGAACAGGAGGCCGTGGAGGGCGTCGTGGACCCGTTCGAGGCCCAGGCCCAGCAGGACGACGCCCGCACCCGGCTCGACGAGGGCCGCACCGAGCTGGCCGACGGCGAGCAGCGACTCGCGGACGGACGCCAGGAGATCGAGGACGGCCGGGCCGAGCTCGAGCGTCGCACGGCCGAGGCCGACGCGGGCGAGCAGCGCCTGGCCGAGGCCGCCGCCCAGCTGGAGGAGGGGCAGGCGAAGCTCGACGCCGCGCGCGCCGACCTCGAGGAGCGTGGCCTGGACGCCCTGCCGGCCGAGGCCCTGGCCCCGCTCCGGGAGGCCGAGCAGCAGGTGGCCGAAGGCCAGGAGCAGCTCGACGCCGGCCGCGCCGAGCTCGAGGAGCAGGCGGAGCGCCTCGAGGCCGGCCAGGCCAAGCTCGACGCACAGCGTCAGAAGCTCGAGGCCGCGCAGGCCGAGCTCGACGCCCGGTGGGCCGAGCTCGAGGCCGGGCAGGCCGAGCTCGACGCCCGGGCCGAGCAGCTGGCCGCGGGCCGCACCGAGCTCGAGCAGGCCCGGGACGCCGCCCTGGCCGAGGCCGAGGCCGCCGGCGTCCCGGCGGAGCAGGTCGCCGCGCAGTTCGCCGACCAGGAGGCGCAGCTCGCCGCCGGCGAGGCACAGCTGGCGGCCGGTCAGGACCAGGCCGACGCCGCCCGCGCCCAGCTGGAGGCCGCCCAGGCCGAGGCCGACGCGGGCGCCGAACAGCTCGCGGCGGCCCAGGCCGAGGCCGACGACGGCGCCGCCCGACTCGCCGCCGGCCGGCAGCAGCTGCAGGAGTCCGAGGCCGAGCTCGAGGCCGGCCGCGAGCAGGTGGCCGCGGGACGGCAGCAGGCCCTGGACGCGGCCGAGGCCGAGCTCGACGCGCAGCAGCAGAAGATCGACGAGGGCCGGGCCGAGTACGAGCGCGGCGTCGCCGAGCTCGAGGACGGCCGGGCCCAGCTGGCCGCCGGCGCGGAGCGCCTGGACCAGGCCGAGGCCGACCTCGCCGACGGCCGCGCCGAGCTGGACGACGGCCGCGTCGAGGCCGAGCGCGGCGAGCGCACCCTGGCCCTCGCGGAGGACTTCCGCACCGTGTCCGAGGACGGCAGCACCGCCGTCGGGATCGTCACCTTCACGACGCCGACCCTGGACGTGACCGCCGAGGACAAGGAGGCGGTCACCGGCGCCCTCACCGGCGCGGACATCGACGGCGTCGCCGTGCATCCCTCCCAGGAGCTCAACGCCACCGTGCCCTCCCTGCTCGGCCCGGGCGAGGTCGTGGGCCTCGTGGTCGCCGCGATCGTGCTGGTGGTCATGCTCGGCACCCTCGTGGGCGCGGGTCTGCCGCTGGTCAACGCGCTGGTGGGCGTGGGCGTGGGCGCCGCCGGGGCGCTCGCGTTCTCCTCCGCCGTGGAGATGATCTCCGTGACCCCGGTGCTCGGGGTGATGCTGGGCCTGGCCGTGGGCATCGACTACGCGCTGTTCATCGTCAACCGGCACCGCCATGAGCTGCGGCGCGGCACGGGCCTGCACGAGTCGATCGCGCTGGCCACCGGCACCTCCGGCAACGCCGTGGTGTTCGCCGGCGTGACCGTGGTGATCGCCCTCGCGGCCCTGAACGTCACCGGCATCGGCTTCCTGGGCCTGATGGGCACGGTGGGCGCGGTCTGCGTGGCCGTCGCCGTGCTCGTGGCGGTGACCCTGACCCCGGCCCTGCTGGCCCTGGCCGGCCCGCGCGTGCTCTCCCGCCGGGAGCGCGCACGGCTCACCGCCACCTCCCCGGCCGTCGGCGAGGGCGCCCACGCCGTGCGCCGCGCCCACCGCCGCGCCACGCTGTCCACGCCGACCGCCCTCGCCACGGCGCTCGCCTCCGTGGCCCTGCTCGTCCTGGTGGCCGTGCCGTTCTGGTCCATGCGCCTGGGCCTGCCGGACGGCGGCTCCGAGCCCGAGGGCTCGGACTCCCAGCTCGCCTACGCGCTCACGGCCGAGAAGTTCGGCGAGGGCTACAACGGCCCGCTCGTGGTCACCGTGGACCTGCCCGCCGGCCTGGACGAGGGGCGCGCCACGGACGCCCAGCTCGACGTCGGCGAGCAGCTGGCCGCCCTCGACCACGCGCACGCCGTGGTGCCGGCGGGCTTCAACGAGGACCGCACGGTCGCGATGTACCAGGTGCTGCCCGAGGAGGGGCCCAATGCGGTCTCCACGGAGGAGCTCGTGCGCGAGCTGCGGTCCCTGGACCCGGCCGGCGAGGCCTCGAACCCGGGTGTGGCGGGGGTGACCAGCGGCTTCATCGACGTCTCGGACACCCTGGCGGAGGCCCTGCCGCTCTACCTCGGCGTGGTGGTGGGCCTGTCCCTGCTGATCATGATCCTGGTGTTCCGCTCCATCCTGGTGCCCCTGATCGCCACCGGCGGCTTCGTGCTCTCGGTGTTCGCGGCGATGGGCGGCGTGGTGGCCATCTACCAGTGGGGCTGGCTGGGCGCCCTGTTCGGCGTCCACAACCCGGGCCCGGTGCTCAGCTTCCTGCCGACCATCATGGTCGGCGTGCTGTTCGGCCTGGCCATGGACTACCAGCTGTTCATCGCCTCCGGCATGCGCGAGGCCTACGCGCACGGCCTGCCGGCCCGTCAGGCGGTGCTGTCCGGCCTGCGCTCGGGCCGCGCGGTGGTGATGGCCGCGGCGATCATCATGATCTCCGTGTTCGGCGGCTTCATCTTCGCCGAGGACGCGATGATCCGCCCGATCGGCTTCGGCCTGGCCTTCGGCGTGCTGCTGGACGCGTTCGTCGTCCGGCTGCTGCTGATGCCGGCCCTGATGCACCTGCTCGGGGACGCGGCGTGGTGGCTGCCCCGGTGGCTGGACCGCATCATGCCGGACGTGGACGTGGAGGGCGCCCAGCTCGAGCGCGCCCACGCCCCGGCGCACCCCTCCGGCCCCGCCCCGGACGGCGGCGCCCACCGGGCCTGACCGCCCCTCCTGACGCCCGCCCCCGGCCCCGATCGGCCGGGGGCGGGCGTCTATCCTGGGCGGATGCGTCCCACCTCCTTCTCCCCCGCCGCCGGCTCGCCCGTCCTCGTCCTGCTCGAGACGGACGCGGACGGCGCCCCCGCCCCGCGGCTCGCGGACCCGGCCGTCCCGCACCTGAGCGTCACGGACCAGGGGGTCACGCGCGGCGACGGCATCTTCGAGACGGCGCTCGCCGTCGCCGACGGGCTCGGGACCCTGCGCATGCGCAAGCTCGGAGCCCACCTCGGCCGGCTGGCCGCGTCCGCCGCCGCCCTGCAGCTGGCCGCCCCCGAGACGGCGGCGTGGGAGGCCGCCGTCGCGCTCGGCCTGCGGGCGTTCACCGAGGCCAACGACGTCGCGCCCGGGGACCGCCTCGCCGTGCGCCTGACCGTCACGCGCGGCCCGGACGCGGCCCCCGGCGCAGTGCCCACGCCCACCGCGTGGGCACTGCTGAGCCCGGCCCCGGCGGTCGAGGACGAGGAGCGGCGGCGGGGGCTGCGGGTGCTGCTGCTGGACCGCGGCATCGACTCGCAGGCCCCCGAGCGCTCCCCGTGGCTGCTCACCGGCGCGAAGACCCTCTCCTACGCCGTGAACATGGCCGCCCTGCGCTACGCCCGCGCCCACGGCGCCGACGACGTCGTCTTCACCAGCGCGGACGGCTACCTGCTCGAGGGTCCCACCTCCACGGTGCTGATCGTGCGCACCGGGGAGGACGGCGTCCGCCGCCTCCTCACCCCGCTGCGCCAGAAGGGCATCCTCGCCGGCACGTCGCAGGCCGTGATCTTCGCGGCCGCCCACGCGGACGGCTGGGAGCTCGGCTACGGCCCGCTCGTCCCGGCGGACCTCCAGGGTGCCGAGGGCGTCTGGCTCGTCTCCTCGGTGCGCGGCGTCCTGCCGGTGCGCGCCGTCGACGGCGTCGAGATCCCCGTGGACCACGAGCTCACCGGCATGCTGCAGGCCCATCTGGACGCCGACGGCGACCCCGGCCGGCACGTCAGCGGCGACCCGGTGCCCACCGCGGGCTAGGCTGGAGACCGGCCCGTCCGACGTCGTCGGCCGCGACCGCAACCGCACGTGATATCCCCGACCACGGAAGGCGCACCATGAACACGCTCGTCCAGAAAGCCCTGTCCGCCGGCATCACGCTGGTCGGCGGCATCGTCGGCTCCCGCGTGGTCGCGGGCGGCTGGCGGCTCGTCACCGGCCACAGCGCCCCGGACGACGCGGCCGACGAGACGCTGCCCCTCGTCGAGGCCCTGTCCTTCGCGTTCATCTCCGCGGGCGTCGCGGCGCTGCTGAAGGTCGCCGGCCAGCGCGGCGCCGGCGCCGCGATCCGCAAGGTGTCCGAGTCCACCGCGCACCGCGTGGACCACGAGGTCTGAGCCGCCCCGCCACCACGACGACGGCCGCCGTCCGGAGGGATCCGGACGGCGGCCGTCGTGCTGTGCGCGGTGGCGTCAGCGGCGCCCACGCGGCCGGGCGCCGGCGCGGCGGGGCCCGGGGTCCGCCGGGGGCTCGGCCCGACGGCCGACGGCGGCCAGCTCGTCCCGGTGCAGCAGCTCACGGCGGGCGTGCTTGGTGCGGTAGCCCGTGCGGCCCACCAGGTGGGAGGCCACCGGGGCCGTGACCATCTGGGTGATCCACGCCAGGAACAGCACGGGCAGCCACACCCACGACCGCCACACGATCCCCAGCCCGGCGAGCATGAGCAGCAGGCCGAGGACCTGCGGCTTGGCGGCGGCGTGCATGCGGGCCAGCAGGTCCGGCAGCACGAACAGGCCCACGCCGGCCACCAGGGAGAAGAAGGCGCCGCTGACGAGCAGGAACGCGGCCAGCCAGTCCAGGAGCGTGGCGGTGTCGGTCATCGGCCCTCCTCCCCGCCCGGCACGTCCGTGGTGCCGGGCACGCGCGCCTGGTCCTCGAGCGAGTGGTCCGGGCGCCGGTCCTCCGCGAAGCGCGCCACCGTCACCGAGCCGACGAAGCCGACGGTGGCGGCCAGCACCACGAGGACCACGTGGTGGGTGTGGCGGTGCGCGGCCATCTCCAGGACGAGCATCCCGGAGAACACCACGAGCAGCACGTCCGTGGCGACCGCCCGGTCCAGCAGCGAGGGGCCGCGCACGATCCGGTAGAGCGCACCGACGGCGCCGACCACGAGCAGCGCCCCGCCGGCCCACGTGGCCAGGTCCATGGGGTCCATCAGGCCTCCTCCTTCGGGGGGCGGGCGGCGGGGGGCGCCGAACTCGGGAAGCGGCGGACCAGCTCGAGGTCCTCACGCGTGCCGACGGCGCGGATGATGCCCGCCTCCACGTCGAGGGCCTTGGCGCGGAAGCCCTCCACGTCCTCGTCCGTGGTCGCGTCGAGCACGTGCAGGTACAGGACGGAGCGGACCCGGTCCACGTCCAGCACGATCGAGCCCGGCACCAGGACCAGGGCGTGGCTGACGAGCGTGATGATGAGGTCGTCGTGGCTGCGCAGCGGGACGCCCACGATCGAGCCGCGGGCGCGGCGGCCACGCAGCAGCACCACCCCGGTCACGTTGACCGAGGCGCGCACGACGTCGACGAGGAACCGCACCGTGAACACGAGGGACCACCAGGGGTTCAGACGGCCGCTGAACGGGATGCTCGGCATCGGGAAGAGCCCGAGGATCAGCAGCGCGAAGGCGAGGCCGGCCAGGGCCACGTGCGGGGCGAAGTCCTGCCACAGGGCGCACCACACGGCCACCATCACGAGGATCAGCGGCCACTGGGCCACGATGCCCCGGACCCGGTCGGGGCGCACCACGTCGCGGCGGGCGGAGTCACTTCCGGGCATCGTGCACCTCCGTCGGGTCGACGCTGAGGGTGGCCGCGGCCCGCTCCGCCGCGGCGTCGTCGAGCACCGCCGCGATGTAGGGCGAGCGGTCGAGCATGTCCGTGGCGGCCTCGTCGGCCAGGGCGAACAGCGGACCGGCGGCCACCGTGAACACCAGCGTCAGGCCCACGAGCGCCGTGGTGGGCAGCACGAGGCCCGGCTCGAGCGGGCGGGGGCGCTCGCCACGGGCGACGGCCCGCTCGTAGGCGGCCACGAGCTGGGCGGGCGGGTGCTCCACGTCCTCGACGCGGCGCCAGAACGCGCGGGTCCACACGCGCACCACCACGAGCAGGGTCAGCAGGGACACGAGCAGGGACACGCCCACCAGCGTGTACGCCAGGGGCGTGGCCTGCTCGACGCCGCCGCGCAGCAGGCCGACCTTGCCGAGGAAGCCGGAGAACGGCGGGATGCCGCCGAGGTTGAGCGCGGGCACGAGGAACAGGACGCTCACGAACGGGGAGACCTTCGCCAGGGACCCGAGGCGGTCGATGTTCGCGGTGCCGGCGCGGTTCTCGATCAGGCCCGTGACGAGGAAGAGCGCGGTCTGCACGGTGATGTGGTGGGCCACATAGTACACGGTGGCCGCCAGCCCCGCCTCCGTGGCCAGGCCCAGGCCGAAGATCATGTAGCCGATGTGGGAGACGAGGATGAAGGACAGGATGCGCTTGATGTCCGTCTGGGCCAGCGCGCCGAGGATGCCCACCACCATGGTCAGCGCGGCCACCACGAGCAGGAGCGCGTTGACGTGCTCCCCCGGGAAGAGCAGCGTCTCGGTGCGGATCATCGCGTACACGCCCACCTTGGTGAGCAGGCCCGCGAACACCGCGGTCACCGGGGCGGGCGCGGTGGGGTACGAGTCCGGCAGCCAGAAGGACAGCGGGAACACGGCCGCCTTGATGCCGAAGCCCACCAGGAGCAGCACGTGCAGGACCATCTGCACGTCGGTGGGCAGCTCGCCCAGCTTCACGGCCAGGTCCGCCATGTTCACGGTGCCGGTGGCCGCGTAGATCATCGCGATCGCGATCAGGAACACCACCGAGGAGAGCACGGAGACCACCACGTAGGTGATGCCCGCGCGGATGCGCTGGGCGGTGCCCCCCATGGTCAGCAGCACGTAGGAGGACGTCAGGAGGATCTCGAAGCCCACGTAGAGGTTGAACAGGTCGCCGGCGAGGAACGCGTTGGACACCCCCGCCACGAGGATCAGGAACGTGGGGTGGAAGATCGAGACCGGCCCGCCCTCGTCCCGGTTGATCAGCCCCTGCGCCGAGGCGTACAGCAGCACCGCCAGGGTGACCAGCGCGGACACCACGAGCATGAGGGCCGAGAGCCGGTCCACCACGAGGGCGATGCCCAGCGGGGCCGGCCAGCCGCCGAGGTGGACGGCCGCGACCCCGGTGTCCCAGACCGCGGCCAGCAGCAGCGCGTCCAGCACGAGGGTGAGCACGAGCGCGGAGACCGTGACGGTGATCTGCGCGCGGGGGCGGCGCACGAGCATGAAGGTCACGGCCGCGCCGAGCACGGGGATCATGACGGCCAGCGGGGCCAGGTCGGTCAGGGGGACGGAACCGATGCTCATGCGCGCTCCCCGCCCTCGGGACGGCGGCCGCGGGACGCTGCCCCGGATCCGGTGGGCGCCTGGGGGGCGGGCGTGGCGTGCTGCACCTGGGGCCGTGCCTGCGTCGTGTGCTCGTAGTGGGCGTTGGGGTCCGCGGCGTCGTCCAGGAACTCGGAGGACTCCTCCACGAGCTCCGCGTCGTCCTCCGCGTCCCAGGCGGGCATCCGGGCGATCTTGACGTCCTCCGCGTCCACCTCGACCTCGTCCTCGCGGATGAGCAGCCACGAGCGGTAGATCATGGCGGTCAGGAACGCGACCACGGCGAAGCCGATCACGATCGCGGTGAGGATCAGCGCCTGCGGCAGGGTGTCCGCGTACTCGTGCGGGTCCCGGCCGCGCACGAACAGCGGGGCCAGGCCGACGCCGCCGGAGGAGAGGAACAGCAGCATGATGGCGCCGTTGTTGATCAGCATGATCCCCAGCAGGATGCGGGTCAGGCTGCGCTCGAGCACCAGGTAGATCCCCCCGGCGAACATCACGCCCATGGCCAGGAGCAGGGCCAGGTCGACGGTCATCATCGGGCGGCCTCCGGGGCGTCGGGGGTGGACGGGGTGGGCATGCGCGGATGACGACGGCGGGCCGCGGCGCGCAGGCGGGCGCGGCGGGCCTCCTCGCCCCGGCGGTCCACCTCACCGCCGAGCGAGCGCAGCACGTCGATCACGAGCCCGACCACCACGAGGTACACGCCGATGTCGAACGCCGTGGCCGAGACCAGCTTGAGGGCGTCGCCGAACAGCGGCAGGTCGGTGAACTCCACCACATAGGACTGCAGGATCTGCCCGCCGAAGAAGAGCGGGGCGATCCCGGTGAGCGTGGCGATCGCCAGGCCCAGGCCGATCATGGGCCCGGCCGGGATCACGGAGGCCTCCTGCAGCTCGTACCGGCCGCCGGCCAGGAACCGCAGGGTCAGGGCCAGGCCCGCGAGCAGGCCGCCGGCGAAGCCGCCGCCGGGGGTGTTGTGCCCGGCCAGCAGCAGGTAGACGGAGAGCAGCATCATGATCGGGAACATGAAGCGGGTGACGACCTCGAGGATGATCGAGCGCCGCTCGGGGGCCATCGTGTGGCCGGCCACGAGCCACTGGCCCTTGCGATCGTCCACAGCGAAGCTGCGCACGACGGACAGCTCGCGGGCCCCGAGCGAGGAGTCGGCGCCGAAGTTGCCGACGGAGCCGGGGGCGACGTCGTCGATGCTGCGGGTGCGCCCGTCGCGGTGCTGCAGGAAGATCAGGGAGGCCACGCCGGTGGCGGCGGCGGCCAGCACGGTGATCTCGCCCCACGTGTCCCACGCGCGGATGTCCACGAGGGTGACGTTCACGGCGTTGGCGCCGTAGCCGTCCGTGTAGGCGAGCTCCGGCATGGGCAGCGAGATGCGCTCGGCGGTGCGGGCGGCCAGCGCGGTGGCGGCGATCCACATCATGGTCAGCGCGAACCCGACGGCCACGGCCAGGCGGCCCAGCCGCCGTGAGCCGGTGCGGCGGTCGTACCAGTCCGGCGGCAGCACGCGCAGGCCCAGGATGAGGGTGACCAGGATGATGGTCTCCACGAGCACCTGGGTGATGGCGAGGTCCGGGGCGCCGCGCAGGGCGAACAGGGCGGCGGCGCCGTAGCCGGTCACGGACACCAGCATGATCGCCTTGAAGCGGCGGCGGGCGCGGACGGCGAACACGGTGGCCACGGCGATCATCAGGACGATGACCAGCTGCGCCGGGCTCTCCGCCCCGATGATGTCCCCGTCGAGGAACGCGGTGGCCAGGACGCGGTCCTCCCGCCCGACGGGGAACAGGAGGAAGGCGACGGGCAGGCCGGCCGCCGTCGTGAGGATGATGGCCAGGTAGCGGCGCAGCGAGCCGGTCTGGGTGCGGCCCGTGACCCACACGGCCGTCTCGTCCACGTAGCCGATGAGCCGGCGGTATCCGCGGGCGGCGTCCAGGGGGGACTCGGTGCGCTCCTGAAGCGCCTCGAACGGGCGGCGGGCAAGGGCGAGCAGCGCGCCGAGCACCCAGATCCCCGCGGAGAGGGCGAGGATGGGCGTCCAGCCGTGCCACAGGGCCAGGTAGGCCGGCTTCTCCGCCGGGTCCAGCGGCGGCAGGGAGCCCGTGTGGGCGGTGATGATCCCCTCCACCGGGCCGGGCAGGAAGGCGAGCACGAGGCCGACGAGCGCGAGCAGCGCGGCCGGGGCCAGCTCGAGGGTGGTGACGCGGGTGTGGAACTGCGTCTCCGGCACCGTCTCGCCCGCCTCGTCCCGCTTGACGGCGAAGCAGCCCCAGAGGAAGCGCCACGTGTAGGCGAAGGTGAGCACCGAGCCCAGGGCCATGACCACGAGCGGGCTCCAGGCCCACACGCCGCCGTGGGCGGCCCCGTGGGCGGCCAGCGACTCGAGCACGGACTCCTTGGCCACGAAGCCGAACAGCGGGGGCAGCCCGGCCATGGACAGCCCCGCCGCCACGGCGACGGCGGCCAGGACCGGATGGCGCCGCCCGATGCCGGAGAGCTTGCGCAGGTCGCGGGTGCCGGCCTCATGGTCGATGATGCCGACGATCATGAACAGCGGCGCCTTGAACACCGCGTGGGCCAGGAGCATGGCGAGCCCGGCCATCGCCGCGTCCCGGGTGCCCAGGCCGTTGGCCACCATGAGGAAGCCGAGCTGGGAGACCGTGCCGTAGGCGAGCACGAGCTTGACGTCCGTCTGCCGCAGGGCGCGCCAGCCGCCGAGCACCAGGGTCCACAGGCCGACGCCGAGCACCAGGATCTGCCAGGACGTGAGGTCGTGGAACTCCGGGGCCAGGCGGGCCACGAGGAACACGCCGGCCTTCACCATGGCCGCCGCGTGCAGGTACGCGGACACGGGGGTGGGCGCGGCCATGGCGGCCGGGAGCCAGAAGTGGAACGGCGCCTGGGCCGACTTGGTCAGGGCGCCGATCAGCACGAGCGCGACGGCGACCTCGAGCAGCCCGCGCAGCCCGGCGTCGGCCATGAGGGCGGGGGCGGCCTCGAGGACCCCGGAGATCCGCCAGGACCCGGCGAAGTGGGCCAGCATGATCAGGCCCGCGAGCATGGCCAGGCCGCCGAACGTGGTGACGATCAGGGCGGTGATGGCGGAGCGGCGGGCGAAGATGCGGTGGCCCGAGTAGCCGATCAGCAGGAAGGACAGGACGGACGTGATCTCCCAGAAGGTGTAGAGCACCATCAGGTCGTCCGTGGTGACGAGCCCGAACATCGCGCCGGCGAACGCCAGCAGCTGCCCGCCGAACACCGCGTTGCGCGGCTCGTGCTCCCGGAAGTAGCGGGCGCAGTAGGCCAGGACCAGCGCGCCGACTCCCAGCACGATCAGGGACATGAACGCGGCCAGCACGTCCATGCGGAACGCGAGCTCGATCTCGAGGTACGGCACCCACGGCACGGCGCGGTCCAGGTGCGCCGCCGAGGCCGGGACCGGCCGGCCGGCGTCGAGCGCCTCCTGCAGCGCGAACACGTGCGGCAGCTGGGTGAGCAGCCAGACGAAGCCCGCCGCGGGGGCGGCGGCGAGCAGATAGAACCCCTGACGTCCCGTCCACCGGAAGATCACCGGGGCGGCGAGCGCGACGACGAAGAGCGCGGTCAGGATGACGAGCATGCGGTCCCTTCGTCAGGCACGGGCGGGGGTACGGTCCAGCCTAGCGGAGGGATGCGCCCCACCCGGGGTCAGCGGACCGATTCCGCGCTCCGCGTGATCGGCTCCGTGACCCGGGCGAACAGCAGCCCGCCGGCCACGAGCACGACGGCGATCACGGGGATGACCACCCGGTTGTCCGGGTGCAGGGCGAGCGCGAGCGTCACGAGCGCGGGCGTGATGAACCCGACCGCGCGGCCCGTGGTGGCATACAGCCCGAACACCTCGCCCGCCGTCCGCGGCGTGGTGAGCCGGCCCAGGAACGCGCGCGAGGCCGACTGCACCGGGCCCACGAACAGGCACAGCGCCAGCCCGCCGACCCAGAACGCGAGGGTGCCCGAGGCGAAGAACAGCGCCCCGGCCACGAGGACCATGGCGGCCAGCGAACCGAGGATCACCCGGCGCGGGCCGACTGCGTCGTCGAGCCGCCCGCCCACGAAGGCGCCCAGGGCGGCCACCACGTTGGCCGCGATCGCGAACAGGACCACGTCCGAGGCCGCCAGCCCGTAGACCGTGGTGCCCAGGATGGCGCCGTAGACGAACACCGCGCCCACGCCGTCGCGGAACACCGCCGAGGCCACGAGGAACCACAGCGTGTTCCGGTCCTCGCGCCACATCCGGGCCAGCGTGGCCCCGAGCTCGCGGTAGGAGCCCAGCACCGACTCACGGCGCGGCCCGCCGTCCGCCGCCGGGGCGGGGGCCGGGTCCGGCACGGCCACCAGCACGGGGATCGCGAACACGAGGAACCACGCGGCGGCCACGAGCGCGACCACCCGGATGTTCAGCGCCGCGTCCTCCGTGACGCCGAACCAGTGCGCGTCCCCCGAGACGAAGCCCACGAACACGATCAGCAGCAGCAGGATGCCACCGAGATAGCCCGCACCCCAGCCGATGCCCGAGATCCGGCCGATCGTGGCCGGCGTCGAGATGTGCACGAGGATCGCGTTGACCTGCACCTCCGCGAACTCGAAGAACACCGTGCCCAGGGCGATCAGGGTGACGCCCAGCAGCAGCGAGGACTCCTCCGGGGTGACCCAGAAGCAGGCCGCTGTGCACACGATCACGGCGCCGGTGGTCACCCCCAGCCAGAGGCGGCGCCGGCCCGCGCCGTCCGCGCGCCGGCCCAGCACGGGCGCGGTGACCGCGATGACGACGCCGGCCACCGCCATCGCCGTCGAGAGCCAGGCCGTGCCCCGCTCGTCCGGCCCGAACGCGTCCGAGGCCAGGTAGGTGCCGAACACGAAGGTGACCATGACCGCGTTGAACGCGGCCGAGCCCCAGTCCCACAGCGCCCACGCGGCCACCTGGCGACGCGGGGCGGCGGAGGCGACCGGCGGGAGCGCGGCGCCGGTCATCGCTCGATGCGGGTGAGGTGGAAGTCGCGGTGCGCCCGGGAGGCCGTGGGCCCGCGCTGACCCTGGTACCGGTTCTGGTTGGCCCCGGTGCCGTACGGCGACTGGGCCGCCGAGGAGAGCCGGAAGAAGCACAGCTGGCCGATCTTCATCCCCGGCCACAGCGTGATGGGCAGCGTGGCCACGTTGGACAGCTCGAGCGTGACGTGCCCGGAGAACCCGGGGTCGATGAACCCGGCGGTCGAGTGCGTCAGCAGGCCCAGCCGGCCCAGCGAGGACTTGCCTTCGAGGCGGGCGGCGAGGTCGTCCGGCAGGGTGACCTGCTCATAGGTGGAGCCGAGCACGAACTCCCCCGGGTGCAGGATGAACGCCTCGTCCGGGTCCACCTCCACCAGCCGGGTCAGCTCGTCCTGCTTCTGGCGCGGGTCGATGTGCGCGTACCGGTGGTTGTCGAAGAGCCGGAAGTACCGGTCCAGGCGCACGTCCACGGACGCGGGCTGGACCATCGCCGGGTCGAGGGGGTCCAGGCCGACGCGCCCGGAGTCGAGCTCGGCGCGGATGTCGCGGTCGGAGAGCAGCACGGCTCACTCCATTCGCACGACGACGGCCAGCGGGGTGCGCTCGCGGCCCTGGCCCAGCGGGTTGTCCGCGAAGGCGGCCTCGAGGACGGCGGCCGACGCGGCCGTGTCCTTGCCGAGGGCGTTGCGGCCGATGTCGTTGGCGTCCATCACGACGGTGCCGGCGAAGGAGGCCTTCGCCCAGGCCGGGATGTCCGCCGCCCGGATCATCGCCGAGACCTCGGCGGCCACCCGGTCCGGCTCGGCCGGCGGCAGCTTGGCCGAGACGTTGGCCGGGAACGTGGAGTAGGAGGTGGGCCCGTCGATCGCGCGGACGTTGCCGCCCACCACGTTGTAGAACACACCGCGCTTGCCGGCGACCTTGCCGGCGGCGCCGGCCGCCGCGGAGAGCACGATGCGCGGCAGGCCCGCCTCCTGGATGGCCAGCTGCATGGTGGTGGGATCGCCCAGACCGATGCCCGCGGGCGTGCGGGTGACCAGGCGGGAGAGGACGCGGGCGGCCACGGAGGGGCGGACCTCCCACGTGTAGTAGGAGCGACCCTGGGTGATGGCCACGATCTTCTCGGACACGGAGAAGTGCCACGGGGCGTCCTGCGGCATCGCGTCCGCGGGCAGGTCGCGGAAGAAGTCCTCGATCTCGCCGCGCAGGTAGGCCTGCAGGTCCGTGTCCCGGTCCACCAGGCCGGTCTGCACCGGGAAGCGGCGGTAGCGGCGGCCGTCCTCGGCGGAGACCAGGTCGAGCTCCTTGCCCGGGTTCGGCTCGTGGTCCGGCTTGGCCGGCGCCGGGGCGGTGGGGGCCTCGTCGACCGCGGTGGCGGGGCCGGCCGGGGCGGCGTCCGCGTCCACCGCGTCGCGCAGCCAGAGCTCGAGGTTGAGCAGGCGCCAGAAGCGCTCGGGGTCGTGCCGGCGCGGGTGGGCGAGGAAGTCCTCGAAGAGCGCGCGGACGGTGGGCGCGTCGGCGTACGGGCGGGCGGCGAACGAGTCGGAGGCGAACACCTCGCGGACCGGCTCGCGCAGGGCGAGCAGCAGGCCGGCCGCGGCGTCGTCGTCCGCGAGACGGGCCGGCGGGAGGACGGCGTCCACCAGGCCGGCGAGCCGCCCGCGCGGCACGCCGCGATCGGCGGGGCGCTCGTCCGCGTGGGCGTCGACGAAGGCCGAGTTCAGCAGCGCCTCGACGGGCACGTCGGCGCGCTCGCGGGAGTCGGCCAGGCGTGCGGCGACGTTGCGGCGGGTCGCGGTCAGGGTGCGCGCGGCACCGCGCAGGCCGCGGGACGCGTCGGCGGCCGAAGGCGTCGGGGCGGGGCGGCCGCACACGTGCGCGGTCGAGGCCAGGGGGCCGCCGTGGGCGCGGATCGCGGCGCGGACCGACTCGAGGTCGGCGACCGGGGACGGCGTCGCGGCGGGGGCCAGCGGTGCGGGCCGGGGACCGCCGACGAGGAAGGGGCGGTCCGCCTCCCCGAACGCGAGGTAGCGGTACACCGCCGCGTCGTCGGGGCGGGCGGGGACCTGGGCCGCGTCGGCCGTGGTGTCGCGCATGGGACGTCCTTCCGGGACAGGGGCTGCCGGACGCGTCCGGCCGCGGCCGGGCGCGGTTCGGACTCTACCAGCGGCCCCCGGCGCACTTTCGTTCGGGAAACGGCGGCCCCTGGCGCACTTTCGTTCGGGAAACGGCGGCCGGGACGTCGACGGCGCGGCCACAACCTACGATGTACGACATGAGCCTCCACGAGACCTCCCTGCCGGGCATCGGCGTGCGCCGCGAGCTGGCCCTCGCCGACGGCCGCCGCATCGGCGTGGTCACCCACCGCGACGGCCAGACCGAGCTGATCCTCTCCGATGCCGAGGACCCGGACGCCTGCGCGACCTCGCTCCCCCTGACCCTCGAGGAGGCGTCCGCCCTGGGCGCGCTCCTGTCCGGGCCGCGACTGGTCTCCCAGCTCCAGGAGGAGCACGCGGACCTGCCCGGCATCACCACCCGTCAGCTGATCCTGCCGTCCGACTCCCCGTACGCGGGCGAGGTGCTCGGGGCGACCCGCATGCGCACGCGCACCGGCGTCTCGATCGTCGCCGTCGTCCGCTCCGGCGTCACCCACGCCTCCCCCGCCCCGACCATGCTCCTCGAGGGCGGCGACCTGCTCGTGGTGGTCGGCACCAGCGAGGGCCTCCGGAAGGCCGAGCGGCTGCTGGCCGCCTGAGGCCCCCGTGGACACCACGCTGATCGCCCTGATCGAGCTCGGGGCCGTGCTCCTGCTGCTCGGCGCCCTCGGCCGGTTCGCCGGAAAGATCGGCATGTCCCCCGTCCCGCTGTACCTGCTGGGCGGACTCATGGTCGGCGTCGGCGGGCTGCTGTTCACCCACGTCGACGCGGCCGGTGTCGCGCACAACCCTATGGAGCCCATCGAGGAGTTCAGCCGACTGGCCGGTGAGATCGGCGTCGTGCTCCTGCTGCTCATGCTCGGCGTGGAGTACTCGGCCCGTGAGCTCGTCGGCGGGCTGCGCGGCTCCTGGCGGGCCGGTGTGCTGGACATCGTCCTGAACTTCACCCCCGGAGCGGTGGCCGGGCTGCTGCTCGGCTGGGGGCCGGTGGGTGCCCTCGTGCTGGGCGGCATCACCTACATCTCCTCCTCCGGCATCATCGCGAAGGTCCTCAGCGACCTCGGCCGCGTCGGCAACCGCGAGACCCCCGTGCTGCTGTCCGTGCTCGTGTTCGAGGACCTGGCCATGGCGGTCTACCTGCCCGTGATGACGGCGCTCGCGGCGGGCACCGCCTTTGTCTCCGGTCTGAAGGCGGCGGGCGTCGCGCTCGTCGTCGTCGCCCTCGTGCTGGGGGTGGCGGTGCGGTACAGTCCCCAGATCTCGCGGCTGCTGCACTCGGACGAGCAGGAGACCTTCCTGCTCACGGTGCTGGGGCTGGCGCTCGTCGTCGCAGGCGTGGCCGGGGCGCTGCAGGTCTCGGCGGGTGTGGGCGCGTTCCTGCTGGGCATCGCGATCTCCGGAGCGGCCGCCAAACAGGCCCGCGCCGTGCTCGAGCCGCTGCGCGACCTCTTCGCCGCCCTGTTCTTCGTGCTGTTCGGCATGAGCGTGGATCCGCGCACCCTGCCGCCCGTGCTGCTGGCCGCGCTGGCCCTGACCCTCGTCACGGCCGCCACGAAGGTGGCCACGGGCTACCTCGCCGCGCGCGGGGCGGGGATCGGCGTGGCCGGCCGCTGGCGCGCGGGGGCGGCCCTGACGATCCGCGGGGAGTTCTCCATCGTGATCGCCGGGCTCGCCGCGTCGGCGGGTGGCGTGCCACCGGAGATGACCGCGTTCGCGACGGCCTATGTGCTCGCCCTGGCGGTCGCCGGGCCGGTGCTCATGCGGTACGCGGACGCGTTCGGTCGCTCGCGCGCCCGGGCGGCGACGCGGCGGGTGCGGTCGCGCGAGGCCGGCGCGGCGGACCCGGTGCACTGACGTACGGGTCCGCGGGGCTCGATGACGACGCGGGGCCGGTGCACCGGCCGGGCTGGTGTATCGTGGTGCCCGCGCCGCAGGCGGAAACCGAGCGGTTGCGCGGGCGTAGCTCAATGGTAGAGCGCTTGCTTCCCAAGCAAGATACGCGGGTTCGATTCCCGTCGCCCGCTCCACACCACGACGGCCCCGGGCCCCTCACGCGAGGGACCCGGGGCCGCGTCGGTCCACACCGTCGCGCTCAACGGCCCGCACGGATCTCGCGCAGCCGGCGTTCCAGGTCGACCGGCAGGTCTGCGGCGAAGCGCGGGTCGAGGTCGGGCCCGGCGTCCGCCAGTCGGTAGACGCCGTCGGCGCGGTCGAGGAACCCGTAGTCCACGAGTTCGCGACGCAGCGTGGCCACGTCCTCGTGGGCGGGGCGCAGCAGGTCGTTGACCTCGGCCTCCGCGTAGGCGCGGCCCGCTCTGAAGCGACGCAGCAGCTCGAGAAGGACGGCCACCCGCGGCTTGCGACGCGCAGGGATGGAGCGCAGCCGGTCCCCGTCGAAGAAGCGGGTGAGCACGGTCGCGTGGTAGCGCTCGGCGGACTGCCACTCGTCGGCGAGGGCCGCCGCCGCGGCGGTGTACCGCTCACCGGTGACGGCCATGCGGGCGCGGATCAGGGTCTTGAGGTCGGACTGACGGGTCATGGTGCATCCTCGCCGGCGCGCTCCCGGCCATGCCGCGCCGCGGGTCGGGGACGACGTCCGTCGCGTGCGGGTGGGCCCGAGGATCCGCTCCCCTTCGCGCCGGGCCGCCGGGCCCTGCCGCGCGGGGCCGGGCCGCGTGGCGCGCTCGGCGGTGGGCGCCGCCGTCGTGATCCAGGCTAGCCCACGCCCGCGGCGTAGGATCGCGCCATGCCCCTGACCCCTCCGCGGACCGCCCCACCCCGACCCGTGGAGGCCCGTCCGTGACCCAGGTGCTCTCCGGCTTCGCGGTCGTGTGGGTGATCATCCTCGTGGGCGTCCTGGTGGGGCGCACGGGGGTGCTCGGAGAGCACGGCCGCACCGTGCTCTCCCGCGCGGCGTTCTTCATCGGCAACCCGGCGCTGCTGTTCGTCACGCTCTCCCGCGCGGACGTGGGCGCGGTGCTGGGCCCCCAGCTGTGGGTGGCCTCGCTGTCCGCGTTCGCGGCGGCCGCGCTGTACCTCGCGGTGACGATCCCGCTGTTGAAGGGCCGGCCGGCCTCGGAGCGGATCATGTCCGCGCTCAGCGCCTCGCTCGTGAACTCGGCGAACCTCGGCATCCCCATCGCGGCCTACGTCCTCGGCGACGCCGCCCTGGCCGCCCCGGCGCTCATCTTCCAGCTGGCGATCTACACGCCGCTCTACGTGGCCGCGATGGACGCCGTCACCGCGCGCGAGGCCCGGCGACGCACGACGGCGGGACGGCGTCGTGCGGTGCGCCGCTCCCCCGGGCGTGCCGTGGCCGACCAGGTCCGCCAAACGGTCACCAACCCCCTGATCCTGGGCTCGGTGGCCGGCCTGGTCTTCTCTCTCACCGGCTGGTCGTTGCCGGGCCCCCTCATAGAGTCCGTGGAGCTCATCGGCGGGCTGTCCATCCCGGCGATGCTCCTGGCGTTCGGCATGTCGCTGGTCGGCTCGCGTCCGCTCGAGCGGGCCGGCGGGCGACGCGCGGACGTCCTGCTGGCCTCGGCGGTGAAGCTGGTGGTGCACCCGCTGCTGGCCTGGCTGCTCGCGCAGTTCGTGTTCGGCCTGGACGCGCGGCACGTGTTCGTCGCCGTCGTCCTGGCCTCCCTACCGACCGCGCAGAACGTGTTCGTCACGGCCGTGCGCTACGACACGGGCCTGCGCGTCTCGAAGGACACGATCCTGGTCACCACGATCGTCGCGATCCCGGCGATGATCGCCGTCGCCCTGCTGCTGGCCTGAGGCCGACGACGGCGGCGCCCGGCCCGGTGCCACGCGCCGGGCGCCTCGCCGCGGCTCAGACGTCCCGGCGGATCAGCTCGTCCAGCCCCGTGGGCGAGAGCAGGTGCGGGGCGACCTCGAGCACGGTGCGGGCCCCCGTCTCCCCCTGGGCTTTCAGACGCGCGGCGGCACGGCCGTGGGCGACCTGCGCGGCGGCGGTGAAGTCGGGGTTGGACTCCAGCTCCAGCACGAACTCGACCGCGCTGCGCGAGCCGCCGAGGTCGCCCGAGGTGACGACGTGGCCGCCGTGCGGCATGCCCTGGTGGTCGCGCTCGAACTCCTCCTCGGAGATGAAGTGCACGGTGGTCTCGTACGGGGCGAAGTAGTCGGGCATCGTGGTGATGGCCTCGGTGATGGCCGCGTGGTCGGCCTCGTCGGCCACCACGTAGCACTCACGCACGTGCGCGGAGGCGCCGGTGATCTCGGCGCCCCGTCCGGCGCGGGCCTCGGCGATCGCCTCCTCGCTGGGGATCGTGTACTGCACGCCGCGCCGGACGCCGGGGACCCGCCGGACGGCGTCGGAATGGCCCTGCGAGAGGCCCTTGCCCCAGAACGTGTTCTGCTGCGGCTGCGGGAACAGCGCCGCGCCCAGCACCCGGTTCACCGAGAACAGGCCCGGGTCCCAGCCGGTGGAGATCATCGCCACGTGCCCGCCCTCCCGGGCCGCGGCGTCCATCTCGGCGCGGTGCCGCGGGATGAGCTGGTGGTTGTCGTAGGTGTCCACGGTGGTGAAGTGCCGCGCGTAGCCGGCCGCCTGCTCGGGGATGTCCGTGGCGCTGCCGAGGCAGAGGAACAGCACGTCGATCTCCCCGCCGTGCTCGGCGGCTCACTCCGCCGGGAGCACGGGCGTGTCCGTGTCCAGGCCGGTGCGGCGCGAGAAGATGCCCACCAGCTCCATGTCCGGCTGGAGCCTCACGAGCTTCTCCACACTGCGGCCGAGGTTCCCGTATCCGACGATGCCGGCGCGGATGGTCATGTGCGTCCTCCTGGTGGGGTCGTGGTCAGGTCGGTCCCGCCAGCCTAGGCCCGGCGCCGCGGGGCGCCGAGTCCGCCCGCCGGACCGCGCAGCAGGAGCACGACGACGGCGACCAGCCCCGCCAACGCCAGCATGCTGACCACGTAGATCGGCCAGGCCCACGGGCTGTGGTCGCCCCCGCCGATGCCGTAGGTGTCCGCGAGCGCCATGCCCGGCCCGAACGAGGCCATGAAGTAGGCCGGGGACGCGGCGACGAGCGAGGCGAGGCCCAGGGCGAGGACCGCCAGCGGGTCGACCTCCTCGCGACGCCACGTGAGGAACCACAGGATCGCGGCCACACCGAACCCGGCCGCCAGGATCACGGCCGGAAGGACGAAGGGGACGCCGAGCTGGCCCGCCGCGCTCAGGTCCGCGTAGATCCTCCCGAGGCCGCGGTCGCCGGGCGCGGCGGCCAACGGGTTGAGGACGAACACCTGCAGGGCCGCGAGCGCCGCGACCGCCGCGACGACGCCCGGGACCACCGCACCCGCGGCGAGCCGCACCCAGCCGGGCCGGTCGGGCAGAGCGAGGGGCGCCGTCGTCGGGCGGGGCCGGGCGGGGCGGGAGGACGCGGCGGGGCGACGGGCGGCATGGGACATGCGGCCAGGTTAACCGCTCGCCTCGGCTGCGGACACGAGAGCCTCCGTCGCCGTTTCGTCAACGAAAGCGTCTGCGGAGGCTCCTCCGCCTCCACCGTCTCGTCGACGACAGCGGCGGGTGAGGTCAGCGCACGCCGGCGCCGGGGAGGGTCTTGGCCCAGGCCTCGATGGCGTCCCAGTCGCGGAAGTCGCCGTAGTGCTCGTTGCGGGAGAGCTTGAGCTTGAGCTTCTCCAGCCGGCCCAGGCGCTCCTCGAAGAGCGCCCCGCGGAAGTACGCCACCTCGCGCGGACCGTAGGACTCGAGCTTCTCCCGCACCGGCCGGGCCAGCTCGGGCGCGCCGCCCGAGGCCAGGATCACGAGCGGCAGGTCCGTCAACTCGGCCCGACGGGTGTCAAGGAACGCCCGGGCGTCGGCGGCGAACGAGCCCGTGTAGACCGGAGCCGCGACGATCACCGCGTCCGCCGTGGCCAGCCAGGCGGCGGCGCCCTCGACGTCCTCCACCACGGTCGGGACGGCCTGCGACGTGCGCAGCACCTCCGCGACACGCTCGGCGATCTCTCGCGTGGATCCGTGGGCGGACGAGGTGACGATGAGCGTGGTCATGGTGGGGCGCAGCCTTCGGGGTCGGGGGCGGACGACGCGCTCAGTGTATCCCGCGCAGGTCCAGGTCCAGGCGGGTCTCGGCGCCCTCCGGGGCCCGGTCCGGGGTGTGCACCGTGACCGGGATGCCCCAGTCCTGCTGGTACAGGTGGCAGGCGGCGTGGTCGGGGATCGGCTGCCCCTTCTCCCCGTCGCATGCGGCGGCCCGGGCGGTGATGTGCAGGACGCCCTCCTCGACCTCGGGGTTCAGCCGCAGCGTCCGGTGCAGCCCCGTGGACGTGCCCGCGCCCTCGAGCAGCAGCTCCTCCGGGGAGGAGGAGATCTTCAGCTGCGTGGGGTCGCCCCAGCGGTCGTCCAGCTTCTGCCCCGTGGGCGCGGCGAAGCCGATCGTCAGGTCCAGGTCGCCGGCCACCACCGGGGTGCGGGGACGCTGCGTCTGCCGCGCGCCCTCGTCCACGGTGAGGAACTCCTCCGGCACCGCCAGCCGCGTGAGCCGGTGGGCGTTGGACTCGACCACCACGATCGCGGTGTCGTTCCCGTCCGCGTCGTGCTCCACGAGCACGTCCGAGGGCTCGAGCAGCCCCCGCGCCACCGTGGTCACCGTGGCCGGGACCGCCCGGCCCGCAGCGTCCTCGCCGGCCGGGGCGTACCGGCGGATCGCGCCGTTGTACGTGTCCGCGATCAGCACGGAGCCGTCCGGCAGGGCCGTGACGCCCAGCGGGTGCTGCAGGCGCGCGCGGTCCGCCTCCCCGTCCACGTGGCCGAAGTCGAACAGGCCCGCCCCGACGGCGGTCCCGACCTCGCGGCGCCCGTCCTCCCCGGTCCGCACCCAGCGCACCGCGGAGGTCTCCGAGTCCGCGACCCACAGCGCGCCGTCCGCGCCCACGGACAGCCCCGAGGGCTGCGCGAACCAGGCCCGTCCGGCGTCGCCGTCCAGCAGGCCCTCGAGCGCCGTGCCCGCGTGCACCGCGAGCGCGCCCGTGACGGGGTCGAAGTCGAAGAGCTGGTGCGTGCCGGCCATCGCGATCACCACACGCCCCAGGGCGGGGTGCCACACGACGTCCCACGGGGAGGACAGCGAGATCGCGGTCGGCTCCCCGGGCAGGTCCGCGAGGTCGACGGCGATGTCCCCCTCGTCGTCGACGGCGGCGGCCTCCTTGGCGCGCTCGGAGTCGATGAGCTTCTGCACGCCGTTGCCGGCGAGGGTGCTGACGTGCCCGTCCGACAGGCGCAGGCCCCGCAGCCGGTGGTTGACGGAGTCCGCCACGACCACGTCGTAGCCGACGCGCTCCGCGACGTCCTCGGGCAGCAGCGCCAGGCCCTGGGGCTCGTTGAACAGCGCCTCGTCCGGCCCGCCGTCCGCGTGGCCCTTCTCCCCGGGCGTGGGGAATGCGAGCTCGGCCTGGCCCGCGTCCGCCGTGGCGGGGTCCCCGCCGCCGAACGCGCGGAGCACCGTGGTCAGGTCCTCGGCGACCTCCAGGAGGCGGTGGTGGCCGGTGTCCGAGACGAGGAACGAGCCCGGGCGGGAGCCGCGGCCGCCGAGGGACACGGCCTTGCCGGGGAACGACAGGTCCCGGGCCACGGGCGCGGGCGGGACGTAGGGGCCGGAGCCGCGGTGCAGCGTGCCCTTGGCCTCGTGCTCGGCCACGAGCTCGCGCACGAGCCCGTAGAGCCCGGCCACGTGCCCCTCGCCGGACAGGTGCGCGGCGATGTAGCCCTCCGGGTCCACCACCACGAGGGTGGGCCAGGCGCGCGCCGAGTACGCCTGCCACGTGGTCAGCTCGGGGTCGTCCAGCACGGGGTGCTCGATGGCGTAGCGCTCGACGGCGGCCGCGAGCGCGTCCGGGTCCGCCTCGTGCTCGAACTTGGGCGAGTGCACGCCCACCGTGACGAGCACATCCGCGAACTCCTCCTCGAGCGGGCGCAGCTCGTCCAGGACGTGCAGGCAGTTGATGCAGCAGAACGTCCAGAAGTCGAGGAGGACGACCTTGCCGCGCAGGTCCTCGAGGGTCACCTGCTCACCGCCGGTGTTCAGCCAGCCGCGGCCCACCAGCTCGGACGCGCGCACCCGGGTGGCCGCGCGCGGCACGGCGGCGGGGGCGTCAGCGGACGGGGCGGGGTTCGGGGTCTGCGGTGCGGTCATGCCCACCATCATGGCGCACGTCCCGGACGCGTCAGCCGTGAGCGGACGCCGCGGCGTCACAGGGGGAAAGACGACGCCGCCGGGCGGGTCCGGCTCAGTCGGCGGCCAGGGCGGCGGCCAGCATCTCCTCCGCGATGAGGGTGAACTCCTTGCGCCCGGCCTCGGGCCGGCCCACGAAGGAGACCATCACCACGGCGTCGGAGGTGACGGCGGTGAGCACCTGGGCCGTGAGCTGGGGCTCGGACTCCGAGGCCACGGTCCGCTCCCACACGAGGGCGGACTGCGCCGGCGTGCCGTCGGACAGCGGCGCGTCGGAGACCTCGAGGCGGTAGTCGACGGTCGCGTCCCCCTCCTGCACGGTCATGGTCATCTCGCGGCAGTCGGCGCGCAGGGCGTTGACGGTCTGGATGTGCCGCTCGACGTCCTGGCGGCCCTGGCCCGTGAGCCGGGCGACCTCCACGGTGCCCGTGCCCGTGAAGGTGTCGGCGCCGACGTCCACGCGCGTGGCCTCGGCCCCGTCGAGGGCGATCGGAGAGAAGTCCAGGGCGGTCAGCGGCGCCTTGCACTGCGCCGGCTGCACGGTGGTCCGGTCCGCGTCCGCACGCCGGTCCCGGGAGTCCTCGCGGGCCGCGTCGATCTCCTCCGCCGTGGCGGCCCGCTGCCGGACGAAGCCGAACGTGGCCGCACGCTCGGCCGCGGCCTCCGCCATGCGCTCGTCCTGACGGTCGCCCAGGCCGAGCCCCTCCGGGGCCGCCGACTCCGTGTGCACCGCGGTGCCGGCGTCGTCGTGGACCCCGTCCGCGGGCACGGACGCGGCGGCCGGATCGTTGTCCCCGGCCCCGCAGCCCGTCAGGGCCAGCAGGCCGGCGGCGACGGCGGCCACGAGGCGCAGCCGACCACGCCGGGGCGCGGCCGGGCGGCGGAGGGGACGGACACGGTCAGCGGACATCACGGGCCTCCTCGGGGCCGGTGGAGGAGTCACGGGCCGCGGGCTCGGCGCCGCTCGGGGCGTCGGTGGCCGGGGTGCCGTGCATGCGGGCATACATCTCGTTCCAGCGGCGCAGCTCCGCGTCGCCGTCGCGGTCGGCCTGCCGGTCCAGCCGGACCGCGTTCTTGCGGTCGCTGCGATACCAGAGCACGGCCACCATCACCGCCATCATCACGGTGGGGAACTCGCCGATGCCCCACATCACCGCGCCGCCGATGCGCTGATCCTCGAGGGCGGTGGGGCCCCAGTCGCGGCCCATGTTGCCGAACCAGGACGCCTGCAGCAGACCGGTGGAGGTGGTCATGGCGACGCCGATGAAGGCGTGGAAGACCATCGTGGCCATCAGGAGCACGAGCCGCAGGGCGTACGGGGGCCGGCGCGGCAGCGGATCCGAGCCGATCATGACCAGGGCGAACAGGAACCCGGTCAGCAGGAAGTGGACGTTCATGAACTCGTGGCCCACGTGGGTCTCCAGCGAGAACCGGAAGAAGTCCGTGTAGTAGAACACCAGGATCGAGCCGGCGAAGTTGACCCCCGCCACGATCGGGTTCGTGATGAACCGCCCCCACGGGGAGTGCACGATCCACAGGATCCACTCGCGGGGGCCGCGCGTCCCATCCGTGCGGGACGGCAGGGCCCGCAGCGCCAGGGTGATGGGTGCGCCCAGGACGAGGAAGACGGGACTGAGCATCGTCAGCGTCATGTGGCCCACCATGTGCGCGCTGAACAGGACGCGGCCGTACACGGCCGGGGACCCGGAGGTCGCCCACAGCAGCACGGCCAGGCCCGCGAGCCACGCGACGGTGCGCAGCACGGGCCAGCGGTCGCCGCGGCGGCGCAGCTGCCACACGGAGCGCAGGTACCAGAGGGTCAGGAACGCGATGATCGCGACCCACAGCCAGTCGAACCGCCACATCGTGATCCACCGGGCGCCCTCGAGGGCCGGCGGCAGCTCGTAGCCGGTGAGGATGCGGGCCGGGGAGGCGTCCGGCGCGATCTCCTCCGGCACGGGCGGGGCCGTCCGGGAGAGCACGGAGGAGACACCCATGACGGCGCCCATGACCACGGCCTCCACGGCGATGAGCTGCCACAGCAGGCGACGCGCGGGGGCGGGGCTGGGACGGTCCGGGCCGGCGTCGAGGCGGGGGATCACCCACCGGCGGTGCAGCAGGCCGATCAGGCCGAGGCCCAGGGCCGCCAGGAACTTGGCCGACACGAGGATGCCGTAGGGGCTCAGCAGCTGGGCCGGATCGTCCACGCGGATCGACGCGTTGACCACGCCGGACAGCGCCACCGTGACCAGGCCCAGCCCGGCGAGCACGGAGTACCGGGTCAGGACCGTGTGCAGCAGGGGCGCCGGGCCCTGCCGGCGCAGGCTGCGGCCCCGCCCCTGCGCCCCGTTGGGCCCCACGAGGGTGTCCGAGATCGCGACGAGCACGAGCAGTCCGCCCACCCACACGACGACGCCGAGCAGGTGCAGGCCGATCGAGTTCACGGCGCCGGTGTGGTCGTCACCGCCCGCCGCGTGCCCGATCAGGGCCAGGGGCACGAGGGCGAGCATCGCCAGGATGCCGGTCCAGAACAGGCCGTTGTGGGAGCGGACGGCGATCGCCAACGTGGTCACGACGGCGGCGATCACGGTGACCCAGAACCACGCCTGGCCCACCGAGATGCCGACCACGTAGGCCGCCAGGCCGTCCGTGAAGCCCTGCCCCGCCGTGACGGGGATGCCGGCGAGGTCCGAGTAGGACAGCACGCCGACGGCCAGCGCGGCCACCGTCCACACGCCGGCGCTGACGGCGGCGATCCGCATCACGCGGGTGAACGCGGGGTGCTCGGGCAGCGGTGCGGCGTCCGCGTCCTCGCGCCGCTGCCGGGCGGAGCGGTGCCACCGTTCCGTCCCCGCCGCGTGGGGCGGCAGGACCCCGGCCGCGAAGATCAGCGCGGCGATGGTCAGGGACATCGCCAGGTTGGAGACGAGCTCCCCCACGGGCACGCCCCAGCGGGTGATCCACCCCGGGTCGGAGAGCTGGCGCGCGGCGGTGACGCCGGTCAGCCAGCCGGCGGCGGCGAGGCCGGCGGCTCCCGCGGCGGCCACGAGCATCCAGATCCACCGGGGCACACCGACCGGCCCCGACGGACCGGGGCGGGCGGCGTCGTCGTTCTCGGCGGGGTGGCTGCCCCGGGCGGGGGCGGTGGCGGCGGACATGGGGTCCATCCTCTCAAAGCATGCGGACGCCCGGCGACGACGGGAGCGGCCCCGCCGCCGTCGGGCCCCTGGGTCAGGCGAACAGGGCGTCGCCCACGAACCCGCCCTCGGCGCAGCCGGGCGGGATCGCGAAGACCGCCGAGCCGACGGGCACGGTCCACAGGTTCAGGTGGTCCGACTCCGCGAGCCGGGCCTGGACGGGGACGAACTGTCGGTCCACGTCCGCCTGGTAGGCGGCGAAGATCAGGCCGGAGCCCGCCTCCAGCGCCCCGCGCGGGTCGTCGTAGTTGTAGCCGCGACGCAGCATCCCGTACTCGGGCTCCTCCCCACGGGCCCGCCGCAGGTGCGCGATGTCCGAGATGACCGGGAAGCCCGTGGGGCCGACGGCGTCGAAGTCCGGCTCGTCGTGCTCCTGCTCCCCCGTGAGGGGGGCGCCGGTGCCGAGGCGACGGCCGATGACCTTCTCCTTGGCCGGGCGGTCGAGCTCGTCCCACGTGTCCATGAGCATCTCGATGCGCCGGATCACCACGGACGTGCCGTCCGGGATCCACGGGGTGACACCCACCTGCTCGGCGCCCACGCCCCACACCACGCGGTCGAGGTGCGGGGTGTCCGCCGCCGGGTTGCCGGTGCCGTCCACCTGCCCGAAGAGGTTGCGCATCGTGGTGCCGGTGGGGTGGGCGCCGCGGGCGGAGCGGAAGCCCTCCTGCACCCAGCGCTCGGTGGCGAACGGCCGGGCCGCCTTGAGGAGCATGCGCCGGGTGTGGGCCACGGACATCCGGTCGTCGCCGCAGATCTGCAGCAGCAGGTCGCCGTCGCTGAACGCGGGGTCCAGGCGGTCGATCTGCTCGAACGCCGGCAGCGGGCGCAGCCAGGCCGGGGCCCGGTCCGGGGCCACGCGGCGGACGAGCTCCGGGCCGAAGCCGAACGTCACGGTGAGCCGCGCGGGGGCGGCGGCGAGCTCCGGCTCGGTGTCGGCGATCGTGGCGCGGCCCTGGGTCAGACGCGCCGCGTCGTCGGTGAGCAGGCGCAGCATCCGCTCGATGCGCACCCGGTCCGCGTCCTCGCGCAGGTCGAGGGCGAGGAAGACGGCGTGGGCCTGGGCGGGGGTGTCGACGCCGGCCTGGCGCGGCCCGTGGAACGGCACGGTGTCCGTGCCCACGGGCGAGCTGACGGCCACCCGGGCGGCCTGGCCGCCGGGCTCGGCCCAGCCGGCCCGGCCGACGTCGCCCTCGATGCCGGTGTCGCCCATGACCTCGGAGGGCGAGGCCCCCGCCCCGGGCGCGGCGGACGCGCCCGGGGCGGTCGAGGCCGACGCGTGGCCGGCGCCGTAGCCGAGTGCCGTGCCCAGCAGGCCGCCGCCCACCGCGCCCGCCCCGAGGAGCAGGCCGCGGCGGGAGGGGCCCCCCGGGGCCGGGCGGGCGCCCTCGCGCCCGCCCGACCCGTGGTGGTCGTCCGGCCGGACGGCGGGGTCAGTGGTCGGCATGGTCCTCCGATTCGTGGGACTGGCCGCCGTGGTACGACTCGTTGGCGCCGGTGAAGGGCCGGACCACGGAGGTGACCTCGAGGGTGGAGCCGTCCTCCAGCTCGAGGTCGTAGGTCACGTCCTCACCCGGCTCGATCGGGTCGGTCAGGCCCATGAACATCACGTGGTTGCCGCCCGGGGCGAGCTCGAGGCTCCCGCCCGCGGGCACGGTGAAGCCGTCGGGGCTCTCCTGCATCACCATCTGGCCGTCCTCGCCGGAGACCATCTCGTGGAGCTCGACCGTCTCGCCCAGCTCCGAGCGGACGCCGACGATGTGCAGGTCCTGGTCCGAGGAGTTCTCGAGCATGCCGAAGGAGCCGGTCATGCCCTCCTCGGTGGCCTTCGTCCAGGGGTCGGTGATCGTGAGGCCGGCGGCCTGGCCGTCCGCGGTGGACGCGGCCGACGAGGCGCCCGTGGCCGGCGCGACGCTCGAGGCGTCCGACGCGCTCGGGGCGGAGCCGGCGTCGTCTCCGGCGCAGGCCGTCAGGCCGAGGGCGGCGACGGCGAGCACGGCGGCGGCGCCGAGGCGGCGAGGGGCGCGGGGAGAGGTGGTGGTCACGTCTGTGGGGTTCCTTGTCAGGCGGGCGCGCGACGACGCGCGGGGCGTTCGGGCGCGCGAGGGCGGGGCCGGCCCCCTCAGGGGGCCGACCGGGGATCGGAGGTCAGCGGCCGTCGTCGAGGTGGCCGAGCGCGCGGGCGCGGCGGCCCATCAGGAGGAAGGCCACGACGAGCACGGCCAGGCCGGCGATGCCGGCGACCCACACCCAGGCGGGCAGCGCGTCGGTGTCCGCGGGCTGCGCGGCGTCGGAGGCGTCCGCCTGCGCGGTCGCCTCGGCCGAGGCGGCGTCGCCCTGACCTGCCGCGGCCTCCGGGGAGGCGGCGGTCGAGGCCCCGGCGACGGCGGTGCCGCAGCCCTGGGGCGCGGTGCCGGCGGCCGGTGCGGCCGGGTCGTCCACCGCGAAGTCGAACGAGCGCTCCTCGGAGTGCCCGTCCGAGTAGACGACGCGGTAGGCGACCTCGTAGTCGCCGTTGGGCAGCCCCTCGCACAGCGGCGCGGAGAAGGTGGGGCCGTCCACGGTGCCGGCAGCGGACTGCCACTGGTTGCCGTCGGCGTCGCGGACCTGCAGGAGGTTCTGGATGCCCTCGCCGTCGATCAGCTCGCCACTGAAGGTCAGTGAGACCTCCGACGGCGCCGTCGTGGCCGTCTCGCCGACCGCGGGGGCGGTGCGGATGAGCTCGTCGTGCGCGGCCGCGGGGGCGGCTCCGGCGACGACGAGGGCAGGCAGCAGGGTGAGTCCGGCGGCGGCGCGAGCGGCGCGGCGGACAGGGGCGGTCTGGTGATGCATGGTGGTGTCCTCACGGGTCTGCCGCGGTCCCGGACGGGAGTCGCGGGCGGACCGTTCCGAAGGGTCGTCGGGCGCGGTCGGGCCTCGAGACGCGGACGGAGCCGGCGTCCTCAGGCCGCGAGGGCGAACGGCGGGCCGCGCCGCCCCGGAGAGCTGAGGAGGGCGAGGGACGTCGTCGGCCGGAGCACCGGCGGGACGGGGACACGGAGGCGGGCCGGCGTCGGCAGGGGGCCGTGCGCGGCCGGCGGCGGGCAGACGGCGGCCACCACGCGTTCGGCGATGGTGAGCACGAGGGCCTCGCCGCGCCGCAGCACCAGCACGGTGAGGACCGCGGCGATCACGTGGGCCGCGAGCATGCGCAGGTCGGTCAGGTGGCCGGTGGGGGCGCCGGACAGGGCCTCCCCCGGCGCCAGGAGGGCCCCGGCGCCGGGATGGGCGTGGCCGAGGTGGGCCGGGTCGACGCCGGCGACCGGCGCCACGGCGTGTCCGCCGGCGGCGAGCCCGTAGAGCACGTGGAACAGCCCCTGGGCGATCGCGACGGCGGCGGCGGTGCGCCACAGCGAGAGGGCGCGGCCCGCCAGGGCGGTGCAGAGCGGGGCGGCGAGGACGGCCGCGAAGGCGACCACGCCGACCTCGGGGAACCCGTGACCGGGCTCGGCGGCGGTGTGGAACAGCGCGGCCAGGGCGGTCATCGCCAGGGCCCCGGCCCAGCCCCGGACCAGACGGGCCGGCCCACGCACGACGCGCGGAGGGGCGTCCTCGAGGCCGGACGGGGCCCACGGAGCGGCGGCGACGGCGCTGCGCATGCCACGACTCCTCTCCGCACGGCCCCGGCCCACGTCGGCCGGACGATCGTCCGCCCATCCTACGCGCCCGCAGACGACGACGGGCGCCCCACCCGAGGGTGCGACGCCCGTCCCGCGGCGTGCGGCGTGGGTCCGGGGACCCGCACCGCGACCGGGATCACTCGGAGGCGGCGGCCTTGAGCTTGGAGCCGGCGGTCACCTTCACGGAGTGGCCGGCCGGGATGGTGATCTCCTCGCCGGTGCGCGGGTTGCGGCCGGTGCGCTCCTTGCGCTCGGTGCGCTCCACGGCCAGCCAGCCCGGGATCGAGACCTTCTCGCCCTTCTTGACCTGGGCGGTGAACACCTCGAAGAGGGCGTCCAGCACATCGCTGACGGCGGCCTGGGTGTTGCCGGAGCGCTCGGCGACGGCGGCGACGAGTTCCTTGCGGTTCATGGCCATGGGTCCTCCCTATGGGACGTCGGTTACGGTTCCCGGGCCGTTCGGATCGGGCTGCCAGTTGTGAACGTACCACCTCTCCGCGGGCGAATCGCCCCCTGAACCGCGAGAATCCGCGATTTCCCGTGACCCGGGCGGCCCTGATCCCCGAGGCACGACGACGGCGGCGCCCCTCCTGAGGAGGGACGCCGCCGTCGCGGTGGTGCCGAGCGCCCGGAGACCGGGCCTCAGGTCACCAGGAGGACTTGGTCACGCCGGGCAGCTCGCCACGGTGCGCCATGTCGCGGAAGCGCACGCGGGAGATGCCGAAGCGCTGGAAGGTGCCGCGGGGGCGACCGTCGATGGCGTCGCGGTTGCGCACGCGGACCGGGGAGGCGTCGCGGGGCAGCTTCTGCAGGCCCAGGCGGGCGGCCTCGCGGGCCTCGTCCGACGCGTTCGGGTCCACGAGGGTCTTGCGCAGCTCGAGACGCTTCTCGGCGTAACGGGCCACGATGGCCTTGCGCTGCTCGTTCTTGGCGATCTTGGACTTCTTGGCCATCTCAGCGCTCCTCTCGGAAGTCGACGTGCTTGCGGACCACCGGGTCGTACTTCTTCAGGGTGATGCGGTCCGGGTTGTTCCGGCGGTTCTTGCGGGTCACGTAGGTGAACCCGGTGCCGGCGGTGGACTTCAGCTTGATGATCGGACGAACGTCCTTGTCCTTGGCCATGTCAGAGCTTCACTCCCTTCGCGATCAGGTCCGCCACGACGGCGTCGATACCGCGCACGTCGATGGTCTTGATGCCCTTGGCGGACAGCGTCAGGGTGACGTTGCGGCGCAGGGAGGGGACCCAGTAGGTCTTCTTCTGGATGTTGGGGTCGAACCGGCGCTTGGTGCGACGGTGCGAGTGGGAGATGCTGTGGCCGAATCCCGGCCCAGCCCCGGTTACCTGGCAGTGAGCTGCCATGATCACTCCTCGTGGCAAGTAGTAGTAAAAGGACGGGCGGAACCCGCATGGCGGCGAGCCGCGGACCTGTCCGCGGACACCTGTTGTGAGCCCCGCCCCGGGTGTGGACACCGCACTCTTACTGCGACTTCTCGAAAAGGGGGACCAGGCTGGGTGAGAGCCAACCGAAGTTCCTTATGGGATCGCTGGTGTGGACGGTGAGCCCCGGTCCGTCCTGAGGACGTCCCGGGATCCGGTCTGCGGGAGCGCGTTGCTTTTCCGACCCGCCGCCCCCCCGGTCACCTGACCGATGGAACGACGAGAACAACGCGGCGTGCGCCGTCCCACCTTACGCGAACCGTGGGCGTCGCTTCAACTCGACGGGGGGCGCCTGTGGTATGCGCACGGTCCTCGGCCCCCAGGGCCGCTCCGCTCGCCACGGCTCGGCGCGGCCACGGGCGCTGGGCCGGCCCACCCCTGCGGCGCGGATCAGGCGACCGACGCCCCCAGCAGCGAGCCCACCGCCAAGGTCAGGCCGAGCGCCAGGGCACCGCCGAGGACGACGCGCACGGCCGCCCGCAGCGCGGGCGCGTCGCCGAGCCGGGCCCCGACCCAGCCGGTCACAGCGAGGGCCACGAGGGTGACCCCGAACGTGAGCGGGATACGGAAGTCCACCGGCGCCAGGACGACCGTCAGGAAGGGCAGCAGCGCGCCCACGAGGAACGAGAGGAAGGAGGCCCCGGCGGCAGCCCAGGGGCTGACGACGTCCTCCTCCGCCATGCCCAGCTCCATGCGCAGATGCGCGGCGAGCGCGTCCTTCTCGGTGAGCTCCCGCGCAGCGGCCTCGGCCGTGGCCCGGCTCAGGCCGTCCGCCTCGTAGAGCTGCACGAGCTCCTCCAGCTCGCCCTCGGGATCCTCCTCGAGCTCGCGGCGCTCCTTGGCGATCAGCGACTTCTGCGAGTCGGAGGACGAGGAGACGGACACGTACTCGCCCAGCGCCATGGAGAAGGCGCCGCCGACCACGGCGGCGGCACCGGCCAGCAGGACCGGGGTGAGCGCCGTCGTCGCACCGGCGACTCCGACGACGGTGGCGGCGACGGACACGATGCCGTCGTTGGCGCCGAGCACGCCCGCGCGGAGCCAGTTGAGGCGGGCATGCACGCCTTCGGCGGCGTGCGGTTCGTCGGGACCGCCCGGCGGGACCTGATCGGCGAGGGGCGAGGACTGTTCAGACGTGTGCGACATGTCTCCATGGTCGCGGCGCGGGGCGGGGTGCGCCAGGCAGGTGAGGCGTTCCTTCGGACGGGGATGCCACGAGACTCGCTGGTGCTGTTGCCAGGATTGTTCAACAACAGCTACCGTCTCCCCAGCGCCTCGTGACGCCCGTCACCTCGCCTGGCGCCCTCGACGAAGGTGACCACCGTGTCCCACGCAGACATCCCCCACGCCGGACCGGACGGCTCGACCCCCTCGGGCACCGCGCCGAAGACCGACTCCCGCGCCGCGAGCGCCACCCGGCGCACCGCACTGCTCGGCGCCATGTTCCTCATGGCCACCTCGGCCATCGGCCCCGGCTTCATCACGCAGACCGCCACGTTCACCGTCCAGATGGGCGCCGCGTTCGCGTTCGCCATCCTGGTCTCGATCCTCATCGACGTCGCCGTCCAGATGAACGTGTGGCGCGTCATCGGCGTCTCCGGCATGCGCGCCCAGGAGCTGGCGAACCGCGTCCTGCCCGGCCTCGGCTGGGTCCTCGCCGCGCTCGTGTTCCTCGGCGGCATGGTCTTCAACATCGGCAACATCGCCGGCACCGGCCTCGGCGCGAACGCCATGCTCGGCGTCGACCCCCTGATCGGTGGCGGCGTCTCCGCGCTCATCGCGCTGTTGATCTTCCTCTCCAAGCGCGCCGGCGTGGCCCTGGACCGGATCGTGGTGGCGCTCGGCGCCGTCATGATCCTGCTGATGCTGTACGTGGCCATCACCTCCGCCCCGCCCGTGGGCGAGGCCCTGCGCCAGTCCGTGATGCCGGAGGAGGTCGACTTCTTCGTGATCGTCACCCTCGTGGGCGGCACCATCGGCGGCTACATCACCTACGCGGGCGCCCACCGCATGATCGACTCCGGAGTGAAGGGCGTGGACGACGTCCAGGACATCACCCGCAGCTCCGTGGCCTCGATCCTCGTGACCGGCCTGATGCGCGCCCTCCTGTTCCTGGCGATCCTCGGCGTCGTCGCCTCGGGGGCGGTGCTGTCCAAGGACAACCTGGCCGCCTCCGCCTTCCAGGCCGCCGCCGGCGACATCGGCCTGCGCATGTTCGGCATCGTCCTGTGGGCCGCCGCCGTCACCTCCGTGATCGGTGCGTCGTACACCTCGATCAGCTTCGTCACCCGCTCCACCACCAGCGCCCGCACCCGCAACCTGCTGACGGTCGCCTTCATCGTGGTCTGCACCGCCCTCTACCTGGCGCTGCGCCAGGCACCGCAGACGCTGCTCGTGTTCGCCGGCGCGTTCAACGGCATGATCCTGCCGGTCGGCTTCGCCGCCCTCCTGTACGTGGCCTGGCGCCGCCGCGACCTGCTGCACGGCTACCGCTACCCCGGGTGGCTGCTCGTGATCGGCGCGCTCGCGTGGATCGTCTCCGTGTTCATCGCGGTGCGCGGGTTCATCCCCATGGTCGAGATGATCACCGGTGCCTGAGATGACCACGACGAAACCGCTGCCGCCGCTGGACGGCGCCACGACCCCCGCGCAGGCCCGCGAGCGCTTCCGCGCGGGGCTCGTGCGGCCGACCTCGGGGATCGCCGACGGCTACGCGCAGGCGAACCTCGTCTCGATCCCGCAGGACCACGCCTACGACGTCCTGCTCTTCGCCCAGCGCAACCCCCAGGCCCTGCCGCTGCTCGGCGTGTTCGAGGCCGGCGAGGTCAACGGCCCCGCACTGGACGGCGACGTCCGCACGGACGTGCCGCAGTACGTGGTGTACCGCGACGGCGTGGAGACGGACCGCCCCACGGATCTGCTCGACGTGTGGCGGGACGACCTCGTGACGTTCGTGATCGGCTGCTCGTTCACCTTCGAGTCCGCCCTGGTGGCCGAGGGCATCCGGATGGCCCACCAGGACGCCGGCGTGAACGTGCCGATGTACCGCACCACGCGGCGCTGCGCCTCGGCGGGCCGCCTCTCAGGCCCGCTCGTGGTCTCGATGCGCCCCATCCCCGCCGACCGCGTGGCCGACGCCGTGCGCATCACCTCCCGCTACCCTGCGGTGCACGGCGCGCCCGTGCACGTGGGCGACCCGGCCGGCCTCGGGATCACGGACCTGTCGGCACCGGACTTCGGCGACGCCGTCGAGGTCCCGCACGGCCACCTGCCCGTGTTCTGGGCGTGCGGGGTGACGCCGCAGGCGGCGATCATGGAGTCCCGCCCGCCGCTGGCCATCACGCACGCGCCCGGGCACATGCTCATCACGGACCTGCCGGACCGGATGTTCCAGGTCCCGTGACCGCCGGGGCCCGGGGAGACGGTCAGCCCCCCACGGCGGCGAGGTGCGCCAGGACGAACTGCTCCGCCTCGTCCAGGTAGCCGCCGAACATGGCGTGCACCGCGGGCAGGTCGCCGGCCAGCAGCCGCTCCACGATCCACCGGTTGCGGTCCGCGAACAGCACGTGCAGGCGCGTCTGCTCGTCCATCGGATGGAACGCCAGGCGCACGCGGGCCTGCACCGACGCCATGAGCCGCGTGAGCTCGGGGGCGCCGGCCAGGTCCACGATGCCGACGTGGACGCGATGGTTGGCGTCGCCCAGGACCCGCGCGGGCGTGTCCGGGCCACCGGAGAGCAGGTCCTGGGCACAGCGCAGGTGGCGCGCCGCGCCGGGGGTGAGCTCGCCGTGCTCGAGGGCGCCGAGCTGGATCACCCGACGCGTGCGGTACAGCCCGCGCACGTCCTGCGGACCCGGCGCCGCCACGAACACCCCGCGGTGCGGCCGGCGCTCCACGAGGCCCTCCGAGGCCAGCATGGTGAACGCCTCGCGCAGGCTGTTGCGACTGACCTGGAGCTCGGCGGCCAGCGCCACCTCCCCCAGCCGCTCCCCCGGCACGAGCCCGGCCGCCGCGATCCGCTGCCGCAGCTGCGCGGCCGCGGCCACGGGAGCCGGCGCCGGGGCGGACTCCCCGTCACCGGCGCCGGGCGCGAGGTCGTCCCCGGTGACACCGTCGCGCGTCGGCACCCTCACGCCCCCAGCCGGGCGATCGCCTGGCCGCGCGTCACCGAGGCCGGGGTCTCGGCCACGAGGAGCTGGATCCGGCCCGCACGCGGGGCACGGATCGGCGTCTCCATCTTCATCGCCTCCACGATCGCGACCGTGTCACCCTCGGCCACCTCGGCGCCGTCCTCGACCTTCCACGAGGCCAGGGTGCCGGTGACCGGCGAGGCCACGGCGCCGTCGTCGTCGGGCTTCCCGGCGCCCGCGGCGTCAGCCGGGGCCGCGGCACCCGCACCGCCGCCGCCGAGGAGGGCCGCGTAGAGATCCGCGGGCAGGCCCAGGCGCACGGCGCGGCCGTCCAGCTCCACGGTGACGGAGGTGCGGCCGCCCGCGGGAACCTCGGCGCCCAGGTAGGGGGACTCGGCCAGCGGCTCGGCGAACTCGGACTCGATCCACGTGGTGTAGACGCCGAGGCGGTCCCCCGAGGTGAAGGCGTCCTGCTCGAGCACGGCGCGGTGGAACGGCACCACGGTGGGCACGCCGTCGATGCGCAGCTCGGCCAGGGCGTCGCGGGCGCGGGCGATGGCCTGGGCGCGGTCCTCGCCCCACACGATGAGCTTGGCGAGCAGGGAGTCGTACTCGCCCGGCACCACGGAGCCGGTGCGGACGCCCGAGTCCATGCGGACCCCGGGGCCGGTGGGGGCCTCGAACGCGTCGATCGGGCCGGGCACGGGCAGGAAGCCGTACGCCGGGTCCTCGGCGTTGAGTCGGAACTCGAGGGCGTGGCCGCGCGGGGTCGGGTCCTCGGGGATGCTCAGCGGCTCGCCGGCGGCGATGCGGAACTGCTCGCGCACCAGGTCCACGCCGAAGACCTCCTCGGTCACGGGGTGCTCCACCTGCAGGCGGGTGTTGACCTCCAGGAAGCTGATGAGGCCGTCCGGGGCCACGAGGTACTCGACCGTGCCGGCCCCGGTGTACCCGGCGGCGCGGCAGATCTCGCGGGCGGAGGTGTGGATGCGCTCGCGCTGCTCGTCCGTGAGGAACGGCGCCGGGGCCTCCTCCACGAGCTTCTGGTTGCGGCGCTGCAGGGAGCAGTCGCGGGTGCCGAGCACGGCCACGTGGCCGTGCTCGTCGGCGAGGACCTGGGCCTCCACGTGGCGGGGGCGGTCCAGGAAGCGCTCCACGAAGCACTCGCCGCGGCCGAACGCGGCCACGGCCTCGCGGACGGTCGCCTCGAACGCGTCCTCGACGTCGCCGAGCTCACGCACCACGCGGATGCCGCGGCCGCCGCCGCCGAAGGCCGCCTTGATGGCGATCGGCAGGCCGTGCTCCTCGGCGAACGTGCGCGCGGCGGCGGCGTCCGGCACGGGGCCGTCCGAGCCCGGCACGAGCGGGGCGCCCGCCTGCTGGGCGAGGGAGCGGGCGGTGATCTTGTCCCCGAGGGCGCGGATCGCGTCCGGCGACGGGCCGATCCAGGTCATCCCGGCGTCGATCACGGCCTGCGCGAAGTCGGCGTTCTCGGAGAGGAAGCCGTAGCCCGGGTGCACGGCGTCGGCGCCGGCGCGGCGGGCGACGTCGAGGACCGCGTCGATCCTCAGGTAGGTGTCCGCCGAGGACGCGCCCGGCAGGTGGAAGGCCTCGTCCGCGACGGCCACGTGCAGGGCGTCGGCGTCCGGATCCGAGTAGACGGCGATCGACGCGATGCCGTGGTCGCGGGCGGCGCGGGCCACGCGCACGGCGATCTCGCCGCGGTTGGCGATGAGCACCCGCGTGACGGGGCGGGCGGCGGGGGTGGTGGTGGTCATGCGGGGGTCTCCTCGGAGGGCGATGCGGAGTCGACGACGGTCTCGGCGCCGGGGCGGGGATGGGGGACGAAGCGGACGCGGGCGCCCGGCGGCAGCTGGGCCGCCAGGCTGAGGTCCGCGCGGGCCACGACGCCGATCACCGGGTAGCCGCCGGTGACCGGATGGTCGGAGAGGAACAGGACGGGCTCACCCGAGGGCGGCACCTGCAGCGCGCCGCGCACGGCGCCCTCGGACTTCAGCTCGCCCTCCCGCACGCGCTCGAGCGGCGCGCCGTCGTCGGGGGCCGTGAGGCGCACGCCGATCCGGTCGGTCTGCTGGCTCACGTCCCAGTCCTGCGTGAACAGGCGCTCCAGGCCCGCCTCGCCGAACCAGTCGTCGCGGGGGCCGGGGACCACGCGCAGCACGGCCACCTGGCCGGGCGCGGGCATGGGGCGCAGCGAGGTCTCCGGGTCCCCCACCGTCGCGACGCCGGCCTCCGCCGAGGCGGGGGCGCCGGCGGCGGTCGGGCGCGCGGCGGAGGCGCCGGCGGCGCCCCTCGCATCCGGGCCGACGCGGCGGGCGAGGCGGTCCCCCGCCGTCAGCGGGGCGGGGCCGAGCCCGGACAGGGTGTCGGTCGAGCGGCTGCCGAGCACGGGCGGCACGTCGATCCCGCCCCGGAGGCCCACGTACACGCGCAGGCCGCCGACCGGCTCGTCCACCGTCAGCGTCTGGCCGTCCAGCACGACGAACGGCGTGCGGGCGAGCACCCGGCGCGTGGCGCCGTCGGCCGCGGTGATCGTCCCGCCGGCCTCGGCGCCGGCCAGGGCCATCACCTGGTGGCCGTGCGCGGTGAGGGTGAGGCCGCCCAGGACGGTCTCCAGCACCGCCTCGCGTGAGCGGTTGCCCACGAGCCGGTTCGCCTGGCGTGCCGCGTCCCGGTCGGCCGCGCCGGACGCGACGACGCCGAGGTCGCCCAGGCCCGGGCGGCCCAGGTCCTGGACCAGGGTCAGGAGCCCCGGGTCCACGACGGTGACGCCGCGGCGGCCGGCCACGGACGGGAGGCCGGCCGCGGCGTCGGCGGGCGGGGTGGCGTCGACCGCCGCGTCCGTGCCGGAGGTGACGGACGCCGTCGGGCGCACGGGGACGTAGCGGACACGGTCGCCGGGCTGCAGCAGGGCGGGCTGCTCGCGGCCGAGGTCCCACAGGGCCGCGGTGGTGTGCCCGAGCAGCTGCCAGCCGCCGGGCGAGGTGCGCGGGTAGACGGCGGAGAAGGCCCCGGCGACGGCGACGGCGCCCGCGGGGACGGCCGTGCGGGGCGAGCTGCGGCGGGGCGCCTCGAACGGGGCCGCTTCGGAGGCGCAGTACATGAACCCCGGCGCGAAGCCGCCGAACGCGGCGAACCAGTCGGCCTCGCTGTGGGCCCGGATGACGCCGTCGACGCCGAGCCCGGTGAGCCGGCCGACCTCGGCGAGATCTTCGCCGTCGTAGACCACGGGGATCTCGACGATCCGACCCCCCGTCACCTCACCGGCGTCGGGGGTGAGAGTGCTGACCCGCGGTGCGGCGTGCTCGGCGGCGGCCTGCGAGGTGAAGGTCACCAGGACGGTCGCGGCGGCGGCCATGACCTGGCGCTGGCCGCGCTCCGGGTGGGCCGTGAGGTGGGCGTGGACGGCCATGACGTCCTCGAGCGAGGCGCACTCGACGAGGAAGCCCTGGGTGCCGACCCAGCGGATCGGGCGGGCCGGCGGCTCGGCGGCGGGGTGATATGGGGCGCTCATGCGAAGGCCTTGATGGACACGCCCGCGCCCTCGAGCGCGCGGCGCACGGCCGCGGCCATGGCCACGGCGCCGGGCGTGTCGCCGTGCAGGCAGATGCTCTCGGCGTCGACGCGCACGTCCGTGCCGTCCACCGCCGCGACGACGCCCTCGGTGGCCAGGCGCACCATGCGGGCGGCGACGTCGTCCTCGTCGTGGAGGACCGCGCCGGGCTCGCGGCGGGAGACGAGCGTGCCGTCCGGGTTGTAGCCGCGGTCCGCGAAGGCCTCGGCGACGCCGCGCAGCCCCGCGGCGGCCGCCTTGTCCAGGGCGACGGAGCCGGGCAGGAGCAGCAGCGGGAGGTCGGAGCCGAACGCCCTGACGCCGTCGACGACGGCCTGGGCGTGCGCCTCGTGACGGACGATCGTGTTGTAGAGGGCGCCGTGCGGCTTCACGTAGCGGACCCGGCCGCCGGCCGCGCGGGCGAGCGCGTCGAGGGCGCCGATCTGGTAGAGGACGTCGTCGGCCAGCTCGGTGGGCGTGCAGTCCAGGAAGCGGCGGCCGAAGCCGGCGAGGTCGCGGTAGCCCACGTGCGCGCCGATCGTGACGCCGGCGGCGACCGCGTCACGGCAGGTCTGGGCGATCCCCGAGGGATCGCCCGCGTGGAAGCCGCACGCGACGTTGGCGGAGGAGACGGAGGGCATGATGGCGGCGTCGTCCCCCATCGTCCACGAGCCGAAGGACTCGCCGACGTCGGAGTTCAGGTCGATCTGCGGCGCGTGAGACACAGTGCAGTCCTCTCGGATCGGGCCCGGCTGAGGTGCCGGTCACACAATCTTGAGGCATGAAGGATGATTGTTCAACAATCCTCGCCGCGTCCTCCTGGCGCTCACCCGGTCCGCACCCCAACGCGGGTTGAGTTATCGCGGGTGTCCAGCCGCGCCACCCGCGATAACTCAACCCGCGTTGCGGGCCGGGCCGAGCGACGTCACCGCAGCGGCGTGTGCTCCGGGTCCACGCGCTCGCCCTCGCGCACGGGCCCGGGTGCGGTGCCGCCGCCCCACGGGTCCCCGCCGAACGCCTCACGCCCGTGCTCGATCAGCCAGCTCCCCAGCTCCGGGCCCGCGGGCACGATGCGCGTCGGGTTGATGTCCTCGTGCACCACGTAGTAGTGCTCCTTGATCTGCGCGAAGTCGATCGTGTCGCCGAAGCCCGGGGTCTGGAACAGGTCGCGCGCGTAGCCCCACAGCGCCGGCATCTCGGTCAGCTTGTTCCGGTTGCACTTGAAGTGCCCGTGGTACACGGGGTCGAACCGCACGAGCGTGGTGAACAGCCGCACGTCGGCCTCGGTGATCCGCTCCCCCATCAGGAAGCGGCGCGTCGACAGGCGCTCCTCGAGCCAGTCCATCGCGGCCCACAGCCGCTCGTACGCGGCGTCGTACGCCTCCTGCGAGCCCGCGAAGCCGCACCGGTACACGCCGTTGTTCACCTCGGTGAACACGCGCTCGATCACCTCGAACATCTCGTCCCGCTCCGGCCCGGCGTCGGGGACCAGCTGCGGGGCGCCGTCGCGGTGGAACGCGGTCCACTCCGTCGAGAGGTCGAGGGTGATCTGCGGGTAGTCGTTGGTCACGACGCCGCCCGTCGGCACGTCCACGATCGCCGGCACCGTGATGCCCCGCGGGTAGTCGGGGAACCGCGTGAAGTAGTTCTCCTGGATCCGCTCGGTGCCGAGCACGGGGTCCTTCCCGCCCTCGTCGAGGTCGAAGGTCCAGGAGCGCTCGTCGTGGGTCGGCCCCGGGGTGCCCAGCGAGATCGCGTCCTCCAGGCCGAGCAGGCGACGCACGATGATCGTCCGGTTCGCCCACGGGCACGCCCGCGCCGCCACGAGCCGGTAGCGGCCCGCCTCGACGGGCCACACCTCGGCCCCCTCGGTGAGCCCGCCGCCCACGCGGCCGACCGTGGACGGCTCGGCCACGGGCAGGGCCCGCACGGCCTCCGGGTCCGCCACGATCCGGTCCGCGATGTAGTTCGTGTCCCGCGTGAACTCCGCCCCGGACTGCACGTAGTTGCCCGTGAGTCCCTCGCGCGTGTCGATGGTGCCGCGGTCCGCGGCCTGGCCGGTCTGCTGGTTCTCCATACACTCGAGCCTATGACGACGACCACCGCCACGCCCGGCCCCACGCCCGCCCCGCTGGTGCGCTGCGTGACCGCCCAGAACCCCTCCCCGATGACCCTCGCGGGCACCAACACGTACGTGGTCGCCGCACCGGACTCGGATGCGGCCGTCGTGGTGGACCCGGGCCCGGAGGACGACGTCGCCGCCCACCTCGAGCGCGTCCGTGCGGCGACCGAGGGGCGCCGGATCGCGCTCATCCTGGTGACGCACCGGCACGCCGACCACACCGGCGGGGTGGACGCGTTCCACGCGGCCACGGGCGCCCCCGTGCGTGCCGCGGACCCGGACTGGTGCCGCGGCGGGGCCGCCGTCCTGACGCCGGACGAACGGATCGACGTCGCCGGCACCCCGGTGCTGGCGTGGCACACCCCGGGCCACACCTCGGACTCCTACTCGTTCGCCGTCCCGGACGCGGGCGCGCACGGCGCGGTCATCACGGGCGACACCATCCTCGGCTCGGGCACCACCATGCTCGACCACCCGGACGGCACCCTCACCGACTACCTGGCCAGCCTGCGCCGCCTCGAGGCGGCGGGCCCGCTCACGGTGCTGCCTGCGCACGGGCCCGTGCCGGAGCCGCTGGACGTCGTCGCCCGCGACTACCGGCACCACCGCGAGGGCCGCCTGGAGCAGATCCGCGCCGCCCTGGCCGCGTTGCCCGAGACCGAGGCGGCGACGATCACACCCGAGGACCTGGCCCCGCGCATCTACCCCGGCCTCACCGGCACCGTGGCCCGCGTGGCCGTCCAGACGGTGGCCGCGCACCTGCGCCACCTGCGCGAGGACTGAGCCCCTCCGCCGCGGGCCCGGTCCGCACTACGCTGACCTCAGACCCGTCCCCTCGACCCCGCGGAGGCACCCCATGACCATCCTCGTCGGCTACGCCCCCTCGAAGGCCGCGGACGCCGCTCTGGACACCGCCCTGGACATCGCCCGCTCCACCGGCGAGCACGTGGTGGTGGTCAATGCGGGCCCCGGCGGCGAGCACCGCACCAAGTCCCTCGTCACGGAGGAGCAGCAGCGCGGCGTGCAGGCCCGGTTGGACGCCTCCGGCGTGACGGCCGAGTTCCGTCAGTACGCGCGCGGCCGGTCCACGGTGGAGGAGATGAAGGACGTGGCCGCGGAGCTGGACCCGTCCATCGTGGTCATCGGCGTGCGCCGCCGCGGCGGCTTCGGCCGGTTCGTCATGGGATCGGTCTCGGACGAGCTGCTGCAGGAGATCGATCAGCCGGTGCTGTGCGTGAAGGAGTACCGGCAGTACGGGGACCACACGCCCGAGGCCGTGAGCCACGTCGCCGAGACGGACCCGGCCGCCCACGGCCTGCCCGCGTCCGAGCCGATGGCAGAGCGGCGTCGGCTCACACCCGTCGATTCCGGGGACCCGACGCTCGAGCGCTGAGCGCTCCCGCCGGGCCTCAGTCCTCGTCGTCCTGACGGCGGCGCGTGACGGCGTCGTCGAGGGGGCCGTCCGCGTGGGAGCCGGCGCCGCTGCGCCGCCCGGCCTCGTCCGCCGCCGCGGCCTCCGCCGCCTGCTTGGCCTGCTGGGCGCGCCGCTCGGCGAACGCCTCCTCGCCCGGGCCGGCGAGTTCGCGGTTGCGCTGCACCGCCGTCATCGAGCCGGTGTACAGGCCGGAGTGGTCGCCCACGCGGGTCAGCGGTGTGGTGAGGGTGTGCGGGCGCGGATCGGCGCCGTCGACGCGCGGCAGCGGCGCGGTGCGCGGGCGCGGCTCGCGGGCCGCCACCCCGGAGCCGTCCGGGCCCGGCTCACCCGTCCGGTCGCCACCGCGGGCCCCCGCGTCGGAGCCTTCGGAGGCGGGCGCCGCGTCGTCGTGGGCGGGGTGCCGGACCACCATGCGCTGCACCACGATGCCCTCGGGGTGCTCGTGGCGCAGGAAGGCCACGAGGTCCTCGCGCACGAGGCAGCGCAGGTCCCAGAGGTCGCCGGAGTTGCGGGCGGAGACCACGGCGCGGATGCGCACGACGCCGCCGGTCGCGTCGGTCACCTGCAGCGCGTGCTCGCGCCCGTCCCACAGGTCCGTGGACTCGAGCAGCTGCGCGAGCCGTGCGCGCAGCGCGTCCATCGGCACCCGCCAGTCCACGTCCAGCTCCACGACGCCGGAGACCTCGGTGCCCACGCGCGTCCAGTTCTCGAACGGCTGCGTGGTGAAGTGCGAGGACGGGTAGACCACACGTCGCCCGTCCCAGAGCTTGACCACCACGTTGGACAGGGTGATCTCCTCGACGGTGCCGAACACGCCCTCCATGTCCACCACGTCGCCCACCCGGATCGCGTCCGTGAAGGCGAGCTGGAAGCCGGCGAACACGTTGGTCAACGTGGACTGCACGGCCAGGCCGGCGATCACCGAGATCACACCGGCGGAGGCGAGCAGACCGGCCCCGAGCGAGCGCACCTCGGGCACCCCCAGCAGGACCACGGCGACGGCCACCACCACGATCACCGCGTTGAGGATGCGCCGGATCAGGATGGTCTGCGTCCGGATGCGTCGCTCGCGGCGGTGCTCGACGCTGGTCTCCTGGTAGCGGCCGAGGATCCCCTTCTCGATCACGCCGACCAGGCGCCACGCAGCCCACGCGCCCGCCGCGGCCACGGCGATGAGCATCAGGAACGACGCCGGCCGGTACCAGGTCTGCTCCTCGGCCATGACCCCGAGCCAGATCCGGGAGGCCAGCAGGCCGGCGGCGACGGCGGCCGGCAGGCTCAGCCGGGCGGCGCCGTGCTGGAACGCGGGGCGGCGCACGAGCACGACGCGCGCCACCTGCAGGGCCAGGTACACGACCGCCGCGCCGATCGCGAACGCCATCAGCACGGTCAGCAGCGTCCCCCATTCCACGCCGAAGGCCCGGGTGGTGGCGGCCGCCCCGTCCTGGATGTCCCCCTCCACCCCGGACGGCACGGTCTCGCCCGCCAGGAGGCGGTCCAGGGCGGTCAGCAGGGGCGGGGTCGCGAGGGCGGGCAGGACGGGGAGGACCATGACGACAGTCTGACACCCGCCCCCGGACGCACCCCGGAGAAGAGCACAATGGAGCCTGACCGTCCGCGCGGTCCGGGCCCGGCCGTCGTCGTGCCCCGTCCCGCCGGCCCGCCGCCGCCCCTCTGGAGGAATCCGTGCTCTCCGTCACCGACCTGCGCCCGCTCGACACCGCCACCGCGGACCTGTCCCGCATCATCCCGCGGGCGAACGTGGACGTGTCCTCCGTGGTGCCGGTGGTCGCCCCGATCATCGAGCAGGTCCGCCACGGCGGCGAGCAGACCCTGCTGGAGCTGGCTGAGCGGTTCGACGGTGTCCGTCCGCCGGCCCTGCGCGTGCCCGCGGAGGCGCTCGAGGCCGCCCTGGCCGGGCTCGACCCGCGGGTGCGCGCCGCCCTGGAGGAGTCGATCCGCCGGGCCCGGCTCGTGCACGACGCCCAGCACCCCCAGGACTCCACGGTCGAGCTCGGCGAGGGCGCCGTCGTGGAGAACCACTGGATCCCCGTGGGCCGCGTGGGCCTGTACGTGCCCGGCGGCCGCGCCGTGTACCCCTCCTCGGTGGTGATGAACGTGGTGCCCGCGCAGGCCGCCGGCGTGGGGAGCCTCGCGGTGACCTCACCCCCGCAGCGGGACCACGGCGGCCTGCCCCACCCCACCGTGCTCGCCGCGTGCGCGCTGCTGGGCGTGGACGAGGTCTACGCGGCCGGCGGCGCCCAGGCCGTGGCCATGCTGGCGCACGGCGTGAAGGACGACGACGGCGGGTGGCTCTGCGCGCCCGTCGACCTGGTGACGGGGCCCGGCAATGTGTATGTGGCCGCCGCGAAGCGCGCGCTGCAGGGCGTGATCGGCGTGGACGCCGAGGCAGGGCCCAGCGAGATCGCCGTGATCGCGGACGGCACCGCTCGCGCCGACTGGGTGGCCGCGGACCTGATCAGCCAGGCCGAGCACGACCCGCTGGCCGCCTCCGTGCTCATCACGGACTCCGAGGACCTGCTCCGGGACGTGCAGGCGGCGATCGAGGCGCAGGTGCCCGGGCAGCTCCACGAGGAGCAGCTGCGTGAGGCGCTCACCGGACCGCAGTCCGGCGTGCTGCTGGTGCGGGACATGGACCAGGCCGTGGAGGTCTCCGACCGCTACGCCACCGAGCACCTCGAGATCCAGACGCGCGACCCCGAGGCCCTCGTGGGGCGCATCCGCAACGCTGGCGCCGTGTTCGTGGGCCCGTACGCCCCCGTGCCGCTGGGCGACTACTCGGCCGGGTCCAACCATGTGCTCCCCACCTCGGGGACGGCCCGGCACTCCTCCGGTCTGAACACCGTGACGTTCCTGCGCCTGCAGCAGCGCATCCGCTACACGGAGACCGGGCTCGAGGAGGTCGCGGACGGGATCGGCGTGCTGGCCGAGGACGAGCGCCTGCCCGCGCACGGCGCCGCGATCCGCGCCCGCTTCGCGTGAGGGGGCGGGCGTGAGCGGCGTCCGCATCGACGCGTGGCTGTGGGCCGTGCGGCTGTACAAGACCCGGTCCGCGGCCACGGCGGCCGTGCGCGCAGGCCACGTGCGCATCGACGGCGAGCCCGTGAAGGCGGCGACGCCCGTCGTCGTCGGGAACCGGGTGCGGGTGCGCCAGGACGGAGGTGAGCGGATCCTCGAGGTCACGGGGCTGATCGCCAAGCGGGTGGGCGCCCCCGTGGCCCGGCAGCAGTACGTGGACCACTCCCCGCCGCCCGTGCCGCGTGAGCTGCTCGCGGTGCCGTACCGCGAGCGCGGCGCGGGCCGGCCCACCAAGCGGGACCGCCGGCAGCTGGACGCGCTGCGCGGCCGCGACCGACGCTGAGCGTCTCAGTCCTCCCCGCGCCGTCATCCGCCGTCGTGATGGCGGCCTCATGCGGAGGGTGCGGTCAGCACCATCCGGAACGGCTTGTCATTGTCCACCGTGACGGTGAACGTCATCGGCCCCGCCTCATCCACGGGGGGAGTCGCCGCCGACCAGCCGCCGCACAGCGCCTCCGACCCGGCCATCCAGGTCTTCGTTCCCCCGCCACCCCGTGAGGTCAGGATCTCCGTCTCACCGGTGGCATCCGAAGGACACAGCACGATGACCCGAAGGACCGCACCCTGTTGGGCGTCCACGGTGATCTGCTGTGTGCCCGTCCCGACCGCCTCCTCCAGGACGGACTCCTTCTCCGGGTCGAGATGGTCCGCATCCGGATGCCGGCGCGTGTACTCCACCAACGTCATCCCGTCCTCCTCGAACAGCGCGGCGGGGAGTGCTTCTTCACCGGCGGGTGACGACGCGGACGAACCGGTGGCGGAGGCCGACCGGGTTGCCGAGGGGGCCGCTGACGTCACGGTGACGGAGGACGCCGCAGCGGTGGAGGAGACGCTGCCCGGGGACGCGGAGCATCCCGAGATAGCGGTACCGAGGAGAGCCGCGACGACCACGGCGGCCGACAATGCCGCACGCTTCTTCTCGATGTCCATCCGCATGATCCGATCCCTCTCAGAGAACCGATTGCGGGGCCGCGGGCTGCGGTCTCGAGTCCCCCCTCTCGAGTGGCTTGATCCTGGCTGGCGATGCGCGGTGTGTCAAGCATCACATCGGGCAGCTCGGATGACGCCGCGCGACCGCCGCGCTTTGACCACCCCACGGACCCCTCCGTAGGCTGATCCCCAGAATCACGAGTTCCCGTCATTCACGGCCCTGGCCGGCGGGACGGCAACCCTCTCACGCAGTAGTGGGGTGCTCCAGGTGATGATTCGGCCCCTCGGACACCCCGACGGGCAAGTACCGCGCCTCCGCGGATCCGGGCGATCCGCGTTCCCGCCGTCTGCGGAGCCGCGCCAGTCATCGGAAGAGGACGCGCGCCATGACCCTGACCCACGAACCCCACACCGCCGCGTGGGACACCGACCTGTCCCTCGGCAACCTCCGCTCCGGCCTCTCGGCATTCCCCACCGGGGTCGTCGCGCTGGCGGGCCTCGCCGACGGCGTCCCCGAGGTGATGGTGTCCTCGTCCTTCGGCGTGGGCATCTCCTGGGAGCCGGCCCTCGTGTCCTTCTCCGCGCAGAACAGCTCCCGCACCTGGCCGCGCCTGCGCCGGGCCGGGGCGATCGGCGTCTCCCTGCTCGCGGCGGACCAGACGCCGCTGTGCCGCCAGCTGGCCTCCCGCGAGGGCGACCGCTTCGCCGGTCTGGACGTGCACCGCAGCCCGCACGACGCCCTGCTGATCGGGGGCTCCTCGCTCTGGCTCGAGACGCGGGTGCACGCCGAGGTCCCGGCGGGCGACCACACGGTGGTGCTGCTGGAGGTGACGGCCTTCGCGGATCACACGGACGCCGCTCCCCCGGCCGCCCTGCACCGCAATCTCTTCCACGGCCTGCGCGCGCTCTGAGCGAACCCCAGGTGAACAATCGGGCCCCTGGTTCCCGGTCGGCGAGATCCGTGCAATGATGGAGCCTGAAGTTGATCAAGCTGTATCCCGCCATCTTCACTGCTCGTCAGCCCGGCATCGCCGGCGTCGATGAGTGTTGGGCAAGCGGTTCAGTCTCGCCGCTTCACCCGCGTCCCACATCCGGGCCGCGGTCCAACACCGCCACCGCACCGCGGGGGCACATCGAAAGGACACCATCATGGCTGTCGGTACTGTCAAGTGGTTCAACGCTGAGAAGGGCTACGGCTTCATCGCCCCCGAGGACAACTCCGCGGACGTGTTCGTGCACTTCTCCGCCATCCAGGGCAACGGCTTCAAGGAGCTCCAGGAGAACGACCGCGTCGAGTTCGAGACCCAGGACGGCCCCAAGGGCCTCCAGGCCGCCAACGTGACGAAGCTCTGATCTTCGCCTGACGCACGGCTTCCGACGCCCCCGGTCCACACGGACCGGGGGCGTCGTCGTGTGTCAGGCGTCCACGCCCCGCCGGCCCACGTGGCGACGCAGCAGCAGCACCACGCCCAGGGCCAGCAGATACCCGGCCGCGACGACCGCGAAGCCGGCCCGGTAGTCGCCCGTGACGTCGCGCAGCACGCCCATCAGCAGCGGGCCCAGGGCGAAGCCGGCGTACATGCCCATCGAGTTCGCCCCGGTCGCACGGCCCAGCCGCTCGGCCGGCACCTCGCTCAACAGGCCCGCGTTGATCACCACGTTGGCGCCCAGCACCGTCAGGCCGTGCACCGCGGCGCCCACCCACAGCAGGGCCGGCAGGTCCAGCAGGTCCGCGGCGAGGAACACCACGACGCCGGCCACCGCACCCAGGCAGATCACGGCCAGCAGGGTGGTGGGCCGGTCTCCGGCACTCATCCGCCGGCTCCACCCGATCCGGGAGAGCACCCCCACCACCCCGGACACGGCCGCCGCGGCGCCGCCGGCCACGAGCGTCATTCCCAGCGTCTCGACCGCGAACAGCGGCAGGTACGTGTTCGTGGCCTGCATGCCCAGGCCGGTGAGGAACGCGATCGCCGCGAAGAACCAGACCGTGGCCGGCAGGGGCGAGGTGTCCCGCCGTCGTCGCCCGCCGACGGGGCCGGTGGCCGGCGGCGGCGCCCCGGGCAGCGGCGGGGCGGCGACCAGGGCGAGCACCCAGAGCGCCCCGGTGAGCACCGCGGCCCCCAACGCGGCGCCCGTCCAGCCGAGGGCGAGGGACGCGGCCGGGAAGAACAGGCCGCCGACCAGCTGAGCCGCCTGGACGCCGGACTGCTTCACCCCGACCCACCCGATGCGCCTCTCCGGCGGCACCACGGTGCGGATGATCCGGTTCGTGGTGGGGTTGGAGATGGCCTGCGTGACGCCCGCGACGGCGGCCGCCGCGTACAGCACGGGCAGGGACGGGGCGACGGCGCCGAGCACGAGCGCCGCGGCGGTGCCGCCGAAGATGATGCTCAGCTGCGCGCGGGCGGACAGGCGGTCGGCGACCCGGCCGAGGCCGAGGGAGGTGACGGCGGCCGCCGCGAACACGACCGTCATCACGGTGCCGAGCTGGCCCGAGGTGACGTCGAGCCGCTCCATCACGACCGTGGAGGAGGCGGAGACGCCGTAGTTGAACAGGGGGCCGGCGCCCATGGCCGCCAGCAGCACCCACAGCAGGGCCGCGGAGGGGCGGCGAGCGGCGGGGGCGGGCGGGGTCACGGCCCCAGGCTACGACCCCTCACGCGACGAGGCGGGAAATCTATTTCATGGGCGCCCGGGGGCGTCGTGTGAGGTGGATTTCCCGCCTCGAAAGCGGGGGTGACTGCGGGGACAGGTCAGCCGACGCGGCCCTCGCCGCGGTGCTCACCCTCCACGCGGCCGGTGGTCCCGCGCTGGGTGACCTCCTCGCCGTCCTGGCGCTCGGGCCGCTCGCCGGCCTCCGCCGGCAGGCCCTCGTTCTCGTCGGTGGGCGTCTCGCCGGCGGTGGCGGCGGGTGCCGGATCCTGCGGGGCCCGACGACGGCCGCCGGGCGTGCACAGCGACTCGCCCTCACCCAGCGAGCTGACGCGCGGCATCGGCGACGTCGTCAGCGGCACGGACTCGGTCTGCCGGGCGTCGACCAGCGTGGAGCCCGTCCCGGAGATGGGGGAGCCCTGCACGGGGGCGCCGCCCGCCTCGCGGCCCGGGATCAGCAGCTCGGAGCGCCACTCGGGGTCGCGCTCGGTGAGGTAGTCCACGCGGGCGTGCTCGCCGAAGTGGTCCGCGTCCGCCTCCTCCCAGTCCATGGCCCAGCCGGCAGGCGGGTCGTTGAGCAGCTCGTCCGTGCGCAGCCAGTGGTAGATGGACGCGTACGAGCGGGTGCTCAGGTGGTCCACGCGTCGGCGCAGCATGCGGGTGTTCAGCTGGGACGGATGCGTCAGACCCATGGACGCCATGATCTGCACGGCCTCGCGCACGGTCAGGCGGTGGTAGTTGAAGACGCGGTTGCCCTTGTCCTCCACGTCGAGGGCGCGCATCAGACGCGGGTCCTGCGTGGCCACCCCCACGGGGCACTCGTTCGTGTGGCACTTCTGCGCCTGGATGCACCCGGTGGCCATCATCATCGCGCGGGCGGACATGGTGAAGTCCGCGCCCTGGATCAGACGCCTGACGATGTCCGAACCGGTGGCGACCTTGCCGGCCGCGCCGAGCTTGATCATGTGGCGCAGGCCGGTGCCCACGAGCGCGTTGTGCACGAGCATGAGGCCCTCGGTCAGCGGGGTGCCCACGCGGTCCGAGTACTCGAGCGGGGCGGCGCCGGTGCCGCCCTCGGAGCCGTCCACGATGATGAAGTCGGGGGCGATCCGCTCCTCCCAGATGGCCTTGGTCATGGCCAGCACGTCCACGCGGGAGCCCACGCAGAACTTGATGCCGATCGGCTTGCCGTCCGAGAGCTCACGGAGCTGCTCGATGAACTTGACCATCTCGCGCGGGGTGCGGAACGCGGAGTGGGACGCCGGGGACAGGCAGTCCTTGTCCATCGGGATCTCGCGGGCCTCGGCGATCTCGGGGGAGATCTTCTCCTTGGGCAGCATGCCGCCCAGGCCAGGCTTCGCGCCCTGGGAGATCTTGATGGTGATGCCCTTGACCTCGGGCAGCACCGCCTTCTCGGCGAACTTCTCCGGGCTGAAGGTGCCGTCCTCGTTGCGGCAGCCGAAGTAGCCGGAGCCGATCTCCCAGAACAGGTCCGCGCCGTTGCCGCGGTGGTACTTGGTGAGGCCGCCCTCGCCGGTCTCGTGGATGAACCCCCCCAGGCCGGCGCCCTTGTTCATGGCGACCACGGCGTTGGCGGAGAGGGAGCCGAAGGACATGGACGAGATGTTCATCAGCGAGATGTCCACGGGCTGGCGGCAGTCCGGGCCGCCGATCCGCACCGTGGGGGGCTCCTCCGGCGGGTTGACCGGGGCGGTGGAGTGCAACAGGAACTCGTAGCCGATCTCCGAGGTGTCCCGCTCGGTGCCGAACGCCTTGTGGCTGTCCAGTCCCTTCGCACGGGCGTAGACGATCGAGCGGGTGTCCCGGTCGAACGGCTTGCCGTCGAAGTTGCGCTCGATGAAGTACTGCTGGATCTCGGGGCGGATCGACTCCAGCAGGTACCGCATGTGGCCGAGCACGGGGTAGTTGCGGAGGATCGCGTGCCGCTTCTGGGTCATGTCCCACACGGCGAGCACGAGCAGCGCCACCAGGAGCACCGCCAGCACCCACCACGCGCCGCCGCCGATGGCGGCCACCAGCACGACGACGAGCGCGGCCAGCGAGAGGGTCGCGACGATCAGGAGTCTGTTGTTCACCCGACCATCGTGCCCTATATCACTCGAACGTTCATCCTCGCCGCACTGTGTCGAGGTCCCACGTGTGGGGCAGGGGCGTCCGGGCCGACGGCAGGGCCACGCTGCGCCGCCACTCGTGCAGCCACTCCGGCAGCGTCGGCTCCCCCGCGAGGTCGTGGCCGGCCGCCGCCGCGATCGCCCGGACCTCGTCGTTCTCCACGGGGCGGCCGTCCTTCTTGCGCAGGCGCGTGCAGATGTACGCGCGCACCGCGACGTCGCCGTCGACCACCACGCGCTGCTCGAACCACACCGCGCGCTCATCCAGGCCGATCATCCGCGTCTCCACGTCGAACCGCTGCCCCAGGGTCACCGAGCGGCGGAACGCAATCTGCTCGGCCTGCACCACGGGCGTCCAGCCGCGACGGCGGATCTCGTCCCACAGGCCGGTGCGGACCATCGCGTCGAAGCGGCCGAGGTCGAACAGCCCGAAGTACTGGCCGTTGTTGACGTGCAGGGCCAGGTCCACGTCCGTGGGCAGGGCGCGCATCGGCAGCGTCGTCGGCTCCCAGAGTCCGGCGCGCGGGCGGCGGCGGGCGCGGGCGACGACCCAGATCGTGCGGGGGATCAGATGCATCGGAGGTTCCTCCTCGGGGTCACAGGACCCCCTCGGTCAGATGGTCCGGCGTGCCGAACCGGTGGGCGGTCACGGACACGGCCTGTTCGTGCAGGAACGGCAGCAGCTCCACCTCGCCGGCGCTCACCACGGGGCCAGCGTAGACCGCCACGTCGGGGGTGTCGCCGAGCGCCGCGTGCAGCGCGCTCCGCGCCGCCTCGGCCGCCTCCCGGTCGCCGGTCCAGTCGGCGACGAGCCGGATCCGCGCGTCGCCGCCGCCCTCCGTCGCGGGCGGGATGAGGGCCAGCCGCCGGGCGCGGTCGTGGAACGCGGCGTCATCCTCGACGACGACGTCCACCGGCGCGGCCGTGCCGGCACCCTCCGTGCGGGCGGACCGGACCAGCTCCTCCACCCGGCCGCGCACGGCCTCGGCCGAGAGCCCGTCCGCGTCGGGCCCCTCCGCGGTGGGGGTCGGGCGCAGGCTCACGGTCATGGGCGCCCCGGCGCGCAGGCCGGCGGAGACGATGCGCAGCAGGTGGTCGGCGGGCCCCGAGTGCCGGCGCACGAGGACCGGGGTGGGGACGTGACGCAGCACGTTCCGCTCGGCCTCGAGCGCGGAGACGTCCGTGGCCACCCCGAACACGGTGGTCCACGCGTGGGTGTCGAGGGCGCGGGCGGTCTCGAGCCAGGACGCGCCCGCACCGTCGGCCTCGGACCCGGGCCGCCCCTCTCCCCCGGCCCACGTGGGCGCGTCCTCCCAGTCCACGAGGCCGTGCAGGTAGTGCGGCCCGCCGGCCTTCGTGGTGGGGCCGACGACGGAACGCTTCCAGCCGCCGAAGGGCTGGCGGCGCACGATGGCCCCGGTGATGCCGCGGTTCACGTAGAGGTTGCCGGCGCGCACGCCGCGCAGCCACACGTCGATCTCCTCCCGGTCCAGCGAGTGCAGCCCGGAGGTGAGGCCGTAGTCCACGGCGTTCACGATCCCGATGGCCTCCTCGAGCGTCTCGGCCGTCATCACGGCCAGCACGGGGCCGAAGTACTCGGTGAGGTGGGCGTCGGCGCCGGGTCGTACGCCGGAGCGGATGCCCGGGCTCCACAGGCGACCCGTCTCGTCCAGCTGCCGCGGGCGCAGGGCCCACCGCTCCCCCGGGCCGAGCTCGGTGAGCCCGCGGCGCAGCTTCTCGCCGGGGGCCTCGATCACGGGGCCCATCTCGGCGCGCGGGTCCGCGGGGTGCGCCACGTGCAGGGACGAGGCGGCGTCCAGCAGCTGCCGGTGGAAGCGCTCGGAGGTGCCCACGGAGCCGACGAGCACCACGAGGGAGGACGCCGAGCACTTCTGGCCGGCGTGACCGAACGCGGACTGGACCACGTCCTTCGTGGCCAGGTCCAGATCCGCGGACGGGGTCACGATCACGGCGTTCTTGCCGGAGGTCTCGGCGAGCAGGTGCAGGTCGGGGCGCATCCCCTTGAACAGCCGTGCGGTGTCCCAGCTGCCGGTGAGGATGAGCCGCTCGACGGCCGGGTCGGTCACGAGCGCCGCGCCGACCTCCGCCTCGTCCTCGTCCGCCAGCGTCACCAGGCGCACGAGGTCCGCGGGGTCGTGCCCGGCGAGCGGGCCGCGGTCGTCGAACAGCCCCGAGTCCCGCAGCCCGGCCACGATCAGCTCCCACGCGACCGCGCCCGTCCGCTCGGACTGCGGGGCCGGCTTGAACACCACGGGCGAGCCGGCCCCGAGCGCGGCGAGGACGCCCCCGACCGGGATGGCCACGGGGAAGTTCCACGGCGGGATCACCAGGGTCAGGCGGACGGGCACGGCGCGAGCGCCCTCCACCGCGTCCAGGCCGCGGGCCAGGCGCGCGTAGTAGTGCGCGAAGTCCACGGCCTCGGAGACCTCGGGGTCGCCCTGGTCCAGGGTCTTGCCGGTCTCGGCGGCGGCCACCTCCAGCAGGCGGGCCCGGCCGGCGTGCAGGGCCCGTCCGACGGCGTCCAGCGCGTCGGCGCGCTCGTGGCCGGTGAGCGAGCCCCAGCGGGCGCCGGGGTCGGCGGTGGCGGCGATGGCGGCGCGGGCGTCGTCGGCCGTGGTGGCGCGGTGGGCGCGGACGGTGTCCGTCCCGAGGTCCGAGCCCGGGACGGCCGCGAGGATCCGGCGGGCCCACTCCCGGTTGCCGGGCAGCGCGGGGTCCGTGTCCGGGGTGTTGGCGAAGCCGTCCACGGGGGCGGGGGTCGGCCCGTCCTCCCCGCGGGACCGGTCCTGGAGGCGGTTCGGACGGGGCACGGCCGCGTCCAGGTGGCGCAGCGAGGCGCGGAAGCGCTCCTCCTCGCGGGCGAACAGGTCCGCGTCCGCGTCCAGGTCGAACACGGCGGACATGAAGTTCTCCGGGGAGGCGCCCTCCTCGAGGCGGCGCACGAGGTAGGAGATCGCCACGTCGAACTCCTCGGGCCGCACCACGGGCGTGTAGAGCAGCAGGGCGCCGACGTCCGCCCGGACGGCGGCGGCCTGGCCGGTGGCCATGCCGAGGAGCATCTCGAACTCCACCGCGGCCGGGTCGAGGCCGCGGCGCTCGATCAGCCGGTGGGCCAGGGCCACGTCGAAGAGGTTGTGCCCGGCCACGCCGATGCGCACGTGGGCCAGATGCTCCGGGGTGAGCGCGTAGTTGAGCACGCGCTTGTAGTTGGTGTCCGCCTCCTGCTTCGAGCCCACCGTGGCCAGCGGCCAGCCCGTCAGGGAGGCCTGCATCCGCTCCATGGGCAGGTTGGCGCCCTTGACCACGCGCACCTTGACCGGGGCGCCGCCGGCGGCGACGCGGCGCGCGGCCCACTCCTGCAGGCGCACCATGGCCGCGAGCGCGTCCGGCAGGTAGGCCTGCAGCACGATGCCGGCCTCGTAGTCGCGCAGGCCCGGCTGCTCGAGCAGGGCGGTGAACACGTTGAGCGTGAGGTCGAGGTCGCGGTACTCCTCCATGTCCAGGTTGATGAAGGTGTCCCGGTCCCGGGCGAGCTCGAACAGCGGGGTGAGCCGCTCGGTGATGTCCGCGACGGCCTCGTCGAACGCGTAGGGCGCGTGCGGGGCGGTGGCGGCGGAGACCTTGACGGACACGTAGTCGACGTCGTCGCGGCGGATCAGCGCGGCGATGCCCTCGAGTCGGCGGTCCGCCTCGCCCTGGCCGAGGATCGCCTCGCCCAGCAGGTTGATGTTCAGCCGGGTGTGCTCGTCGCGCAGGGCCGCGATGGCCTTGCCGAGCTGCCGGTCCCGCGCGTCGACGATCAGGTGGGAGACCATGCGCCGCAGCACGCGGCGGGCCGTGGGGACGGCGATGCGCGGCACGAGCGGGGCGGCGCGGCCGCCGACGCCGAGGACGGCGCGCAGGGCCGGGGGCAGGAAGCCGGGGGCGCGGCCGGCGAGCTCCCGCAGCGCCCGGGCGGCGATCGCGGGGTCCTCGGGGCGGACCACGTGGTCCACGAAGCGCACGATGAAGTCGAGGCCGCCCGGCTCCTTCAGGGCGCCCGCCAGCTGGCGGGCCGCGAAGTCGGCCTCATGGTCGCGGGACTCGGCGAGCCAACGCCGCACCTGCGCGACGGCGTCGTCGGCGAGGGCGTGCAGGTCGGCGGGGTCGGGGATCCCGCCGGTCGCGCCGAGGACCCGGTCGAGATCGTCGTGGTCCTGGGCGGAGAACATCGCGGTCATGGCCGCACTCTGCACGTGTGCCGGGTCACAGGTCAAACCGCCGCGGCTTCCTGTCAGACGCCTATGCTCGATGGACATCCCCTCGCCGCGCGCCCGCGCGTCGCCGCCGTCTTCCCAGGAGCCCGTCCGCCATGGCCGCCGCCGACCCCGTCCCCACCGACGCGCGGGAGCGCCGGGACGTCGTCGTGCCCGTGCCCGGACCCGAGGATCCGCCCGAGCGGGCCTGGCTCGTCCTGCCCCACCGCCACCCGGTGCCGACGCTGTTAGACGAGACGCGGGACGCCGTCGTGGGCCTGGCCGAGACGCTCGCCGCCGTGCTGCCGGTCACCGTGCTCGCCTACCCGCGCGACGCCGGGGCGGCGCGGCTGGTGCCCCCGGAGGTGGACCTGCTGCGCGCGCCCGTGGGCTCACCGCTGCTGGGCCGCACCGGGCCGAGCTTCATCCGCCGCCCCGAGGGCCTGGCCGCCGTCGCCTGGCGCAGCGCCGCGGGCCTGACCGGGACCGGGCCGCTCGACGGGGCGGCCGCGACGGCCGTGGCGGAGGCGGCGGGACTGCCGCTGCTCACGCCCCTGCTGTGCGCCCCGCGCGGGGCCTGGGTGACCGACGGCGAGGGGACGGCCGTGGTGGCCGCGGACCCCGTGCTGGACGGGCGGATCAACGGCGCGTGGACCCCCGGCCAGGTGGCCGCCGAGTTCGCCGCCCTGCTGGGGATCACCCGGGTGCTGTGGGTGCCGCCGGCACCGCGGCCGGACACCGGGCCGTGGGGCGGGCCCGGTCACCTGGCCTCGTGGGTGCGCCTGCAGGGCGACGGCGAGGCCGCCGTGCACTGGCGCGGCGACCGGTTCCACCCCGAGCACCCGTACGCCGCGGCGGCGCTGCGCTTCCTGCAGGGCGCCGACGACGCCGCCGGCCGGCCCCTGCGCGTGCGCACGGTGACCGGGGCGGCGCAGCCCGCCGAGTACGACCCGGCCGAGCGGGGCCCCCGCTCCCTCCTGGACACGCTGCCGCTGGGCGCGGCGGTGCTGCGGCCGGCGTTCGAGGACGCCGCGGGTGAGGAGGCCGCGGCCGCCGCGTGCGCGGCACTGCACCCGGGGCTGCCCCAGCTGTCGTTCCCCGCCCCGCCGCTGCTGCGGCTGGCCGGCGCGCTCAACGACCTGGTGCTGCTCCAGCCTCGCCCGTGACCTCGTCCGTCGCGGGACCGTCGTCGTCCCCGCCGTCCGCCGAGGCGCGGTCCTCATCTCCCCCGTGCGCGTCGGATCGCCAGGCCGCCGGGCGCAGCCGTTCCAGGAGCGAGGACTGACGGCGCTCCATCCCCTTCAGGTCCGAGGCGATGAGCGCGTTGATCCAGCGGGCGTTCGGGTCGGCGTCGATCAGCACGGCCTTGGCCAGCAGCGTGCAGGGCAGCGCGAGGATCGCGCCGAGCGGGCCGAGGACCCAGGCCCAGAAGAGCAGGGAGAGGAAGCTGACGGTGGGGATCACGCCGATCGCGTCGCCGGCCACCTTGGGCTGGATCACGGACTGCAGCACGAAGTTCAGCACCGAGTAGCTGACCACCACCCACAGGAAGTCGGACCAGCCGCCCGCCGCCAGGCCCAGGACGGCCGGCGGCAGCAGGCCGATGATGAAGCCGATGTTCGGGATGTAGTTGGTGAGGAAGCTGAGCACGCCCCACACGAGCGCGAGCGGCACGCCGATCAGCATGAGGGCGATCACGTCCAGCACCGCCACGATCAGGCCGAACACCGTGGTGACCACCCAGTAGCGGCGCACGCCCTGGGCGAACTCGACCAGGGCGTGGCCGAACTCGTGGCGGGCGGTGCTGAGCAGGCGGACGCGGCGTTCGACATCCATCGAGTCCATCGCCAGGAAGAACATGCCCATGATCACGGTGACGAGCAGGCCGAAGACCGCGTAGACGTTCGTGGCGATCTTCGTGATGGCGCTGACGGCCGTCCCGGTCACGGTGCTCATGTCGATCGAGGCCAGCTGCTGGGACACCATGTCCGGGGTCACGCCGCGCTCGTTGAGCCAGTGCGAGACGTCCAGGACGATCTGCTGGAAGCGGTCCGCGTACTTCGGCAGCTCCGCCACCAGCTCGAGGCCGGACCACACCATCATGCCCCCGAACACGGCCATCACCGCGACGACCAGCAGGACGGTGGTGGCGGCCCCGAGCACGGGGTGCAGGCCCCGGCGGATGAGCCAGGCCTGCAGGGGGTAGGCCACGATCACGAGGTTCAGCCCCAGGAAGACGGGCGCCGCGATGGAGGCGATCCCCTGGAAGAACTGCACCACCAGCACCAGGCCCGCGAGCGTCAGGACGATCACCAGCATGCGCGGCCACATGCGGTGGGGGCGGCGGATGTCCCAGTCGGAGGCGGGGCTGGACGAGGCGGGCGGCGGGGTCACCCCCGCGGGCTGTGCGGCGCTCACGCGGGCAGTCTATGCGCGGGCCGGACGGGGTAGGGTCGGGACCAGTCCACATCGACAGGGGAGCGCCCGCGCGGCGCTGAGAGTGCGGTCCGCCGCAGACCCTCGAACCTGCTCCGGTCCGCACCGGCGAAGGAAGTCGAGTCTCCCGGTCGACGTCGTCCCGGGATTCCGGTGGCGGCCTCGTCCCGGCCCCTCTGCCGTCCCAGAGGAGAACCGCCATGTCCCGCACCCCGCACCGCGCCCTCGCCGCCCTCTCAGTGGCCGCCCTCGCCCTCACCGGCTGTTCGGTGTCCGGCTCGTCCGGCGACGGGGCGTCGTCGTCCGCCGCCGGCGCCGGCGGCGAGCCGACGACGGTGACGATCATGACGCACGACTCGTTCAACCTGCCCCAGGAGCTCGTCCAGAAGTTCGAGCAGGAGTCCGGCTACACCCTGAAGACGACGGCCCCCGGCGACGCCGGCAGCGTGGTGAACCAGCTCCTGCTGGCCAAGGACGAGCCCACCGTGGACGGCGTCTACGGCGTGGAGGACCACTCGGCGCACCGCCTCGTCCGCGAGGGCGTCGTCGCCGAATACACCCCGCAGGACCTGCCCGCCTCCGCACAGGACCGGATGGTGGAGGACCGCATGACCCCGGTGGACCAGGGCCAGGTGTGCTTCAACACGGATCCGGCATGGTTCGAGGCCCACGACGTCGAGGCCCCCACCTCGATCGACCAGCTCGACGACCCCGAGTACGCGAAGCTGACGGTCGCCACCTCCCCCGTGGCCTCCTCCCCCGGCCTGGCGCTGCTCGCGGCCACCACGGAGAAGTACGGCGACGACGGCTGGCAGGACTGGTGGCAGGGCCTGATGGAGAACGGCGGCAAGGTCGCCGACAGCTGGTCCGACGCCTACAACTCGGACTTCTCCGGCGGCGAGGGCAAGGGCCAGTTCCCGGTGGTGCTCTCCTACTCCTCCTCCCCCGCGTTCGCCCCCGAGACCGAGGTGATCGAGGACTCCTGCACCCCGCAGGTCGAGTACGCCGGCGTGCTCGAGGGCGCGAAGAACCCCGAGGGCGCACAGGCGTTCGTGGACTTCCTGCTCACCGAGGAGGTCCAGTCCGCCCTGCCCGAGTCGATGTACATGTACCCGATCGACGAGTCGGTGCAGCTGCCCGAGGAGTGGGCGCAGAACGCGCCGCTCGTCGAGGACGCCATCACCCCGGACCCCGCCCGCATCGACGAGCGCCGCGAGGACCTGCTGAAGGAGTGGACCGCCCTGGCCGAGGCCTCCCGGCGCTGATGTCCGCGCTCACCGAGGTCGCGGCCCCCGGCACGGACCTGCCGCGCCGGCGGGCCCGCGGCCGGGGGGACGGGCTCGGCCCGTGGTGGCTGGTGGCCGCCGTCCTGCCGGTCGCCTTCCTGCTCGTCTTCTTCGCGTGGCCCGTGGCGGCCATGCTCTGGCGCGGGATCGGCGGCGACGCCGACGCGTTCACCGGCGCCGTGGACCTCACCGCCTTCAGGGAGACCCTCGCCCGCGAGCGCACGTGGCGCATCCTCGGCCAGACGCTCGGGATGGCCGCCGCCGGCACGGTGGTCTCGGTGGCGCTCGGCCTGCCGACCGCGTTCGTGCTGCACCGGCGTCGCGTCCCGGGGCGGGCCGTGCTCCGCGCCCTCGTGCTCGTGCCGTTCGTGCTGCCCACGGTGGTGGTCGGCGTCGCGTTCCGCGCCCTGCTCGCCCCCGGCGGACCGCTGGGCTTCACCGGGCTGGACCAGACGACCACCGCCGTCGTGCTGGCCATGGTCTTCTTCAACGTGTCCGTGGTGGTGCGCCAGGTGGGCGCGCTGTGGAACGCGCTCGACCCGCGCCAGACCGAGGCCGCCCGCACCCTGGGCGCCTCGCCGTGGCGGGCGTTCCGCACCGTGACGCTGCCCCAGCTCGCCCCGGCGATCGCCGCGAGCGCGGCGCTGGTGTTCCTGTTCTGCGCGTCCGCGTTCGGCATCGTCCAGACGCTCGGCCGGCCCGGCTACGGCACGCTCGAGTCGGAGATCTGGGTGCAGACCTCCGTCTACCTGGACCTGCGGACCGCGGCGGTGTTCTCCGTGCTGCAGTTCGCGGTGGTGCTGGCCGCCGTCGTGGTCTCCGGCGTGACGGCGGCGCGCACCCAGCGGGCGCTGCGCCTGCGGGAGACGCCGCCGGCCCGGCTCACGCGCGCGGACGCGGTCCCGGTGGCCGTGATGCTCGCGGTGGTGGCGCTCGTGGTGGCGCCGATCCTGACGCTCGTGGTGCGCTCCTTCCACACCCGCCACGGCTGGGGGCTGGGCAACTATCGGCTGCTGTCCACGAGCGCGGGCAGCGGGTTCGTGGGCGGGTCGACGCCGGCCCAGGCGCTCGAACAGTCCCTGCGGGTGGCCGTGGACGCCACGCTCGTGACGCTCGTGGTGGCCGTGCCGCTGGCCCTGCTGCTGACCCGGCCCTTCCGTTCACGCGCGGCGCTGGTGGCCCAGCGGGCCCTCGACGGCGCCCTGCTCCTGCCGCTCGGCGTGTCCGCGGTGACCGTGGGCTTCGGCTTCGTCGTGTCCCTGCGGGCCGCGTTCCCGGAGCTGGCGGCCTCGGGCGTGCTCGTGCCACTGGCCCAGGCGGTGGTGGCGCTGCCGCTCGCGGTGCGGGCGCTCGTGCCCGTGCTCGCGGCGGTGGACCCGCGGCTGCGGGAGGCCGCACGCACCCTCGGGGCGGGCCCGTGGCGGGTGCTGGCCACCGTGGACGGCCCGTTCCTCGCCCGCGGCGTGGGCGTGGCCGCGGGCTTCGCCTTCGCGGTGTCCCTGGGCGAGTTCGGGGCCACGAGCTTCCTGGCGAGCCCGTCCGCGCCCACCCTGCCGGTGCTGATCGCCCGGCTGCTGGGCCGGCCGGGCGCGGACAACTACGGGATGGCGCTCGCGGCGGCCACGGTGCTGGCCGTGCTGAGCGCCGGGATCATGCTGGTGTGCGAGCGGCTGCGCCCCCGGGGCCCGGCCGGGGCGGGAGGTCTGTGATGACGCCGACGACGACGGGGGCCTCCCTCCGGCTGCGGGATGTGGCGATCCGCTATCCGGACGGCTCCACCCCCGTGCGGGGGACGGACCTGGACGTGGCCGCCGGGGAGATCGTGGCGCTCGTGGGCGCCTCCGGCTCGGGCAAGTCCACGATCCTGCGCGGGATCGCCGGGCTCGAGGACGTCGTGGCGGGCACGGTGGAGCTCGACGGGCGGGACGTGGCGGCGGTGCCGACGCACCGCCGGGGCGTGGGGATGGTGTTCCAGGACGGGCAGCTGTTCCCGCACCGGACCGTGGGCCGGAACGTGGCGTACGGCCTCGAGTCCGCCGGCTGGGACCGGGCCCGGCGGCGGGCACGCGTGGCCGAGCTGCTGGACCTGGTGGGCCTGACCGAGCTCACGGACCGGCCTGTGCAGCGGCTCTCCGGCGGGCAGGCCCAGCGCGTGGCGCTGGCCCGGTCGCTGGCCCCGGCCCCGCGGGTGCTCCTGCTGGACGAGCCGCTGTCCGCGCTCGACGCGGACCTGCGCCGGCGCCTGGCCGAGGACATCCGGGCGGTGCTGCGGGCGGCGGGGACGACCGGCGTCGTCGTCACCCACGACCTCGCGGAGGCCGCCGTGATGGCCGACCGCACCGTGCGCCTCGGCGCGGGGGGACGCATCGCGGCGGAGGAGGACGGCCCGGCGGTAGCCTCTCAGGCATGACCCCGCCCGCACCCCGCCCCCGGCTGACTGCCCAGGACGTGGTGGACGCCGCCGTCGGGATCCTGCAGGACTTCGGCATGGGCGACCTGTCCATGCGGCGCGTGGCCGCGGTGCTGGGCGTGCAGGCCTCCGCGCTGTACTGGCACGTGCCGGACAAGCAGTCGCTGCTGGCGCGGGTGGCGGACCGGATCGTCGCCGAGGCGGAGGAGAGTGTGCGCGCCCGCCGCGTCACGGACCTGGCGGGCCGCGCCGAGGCCGCGGAGGCCGCCCTGCTGCGGCACCGGGACGGGGCGGACGTGGTGCTCTCCGCCCTCGCGCTCGGGCTGGGCGGCCTCGGCCTGCACCGTCTGCTCACCGAGGCGGCGGACACCCCGGAGGACGGGGAGCGGGCCCTGGCGCTGCTGCTGGGCACCGTGTCCCTGCGGCAGCAGCGCGCGCAGGCGCAGGCGCTCGGCGTGCCGACCGGCCCGGACGTGCAGCGGCACCGCACGGACCCGCTCTGACGCCTCGTCCGACGCGGCCGCGCGGGAGGCCGAGGAGAGGAGACCTGCCTCCTCACAGGTGCGCTCGGTAAGGTCGCCCAGAGCAGAACAGGTCGGGACGGGTCGTCCCCTTCGTCCACGGCGATCCCGCCCGACCGCCGCAGGACCAGCATGGCCCGCCGGACCCGGCTCACAGTTCCGGCGCGGTCCCCTTCGACACAGCCGGCGAAGCCATGGGAGCACGGATCAACCACCCGCGGACGGTCGTGGACCGGACGCTGCATCACGACGTCGAGCCCGCACACCCCGCGGCGCTCGTCGACGTGGGCTGGGACTTCCGTGGCCCGGGCGCCAAGGCGGAGGAGCAGCACCGCCCGCTGCGCGTGGTCCGTGCCCGCCGGCCTCGGGGCACCCCGCGGGACCGGAACGGCGTCGACCTCACGCGCACCGGCCCCGTCGTCCCCCGCCCCTCCCCGCCGCGCACCCGGATCCGCCGGGACGGCGTCCGCGTGGTGGCCAGCCCGCTGGCCATGCTGCCCGGCGTGGACCACGGCCCCGCCCTCCGCCTGGACCTGCATCCGACGACGGGGGGCATCGTCTACGTGGCCCGCGAGCTCGAGCTGCGCGAGCTCGGCGACGACGTCCGCGGCCACGTCTACACCGGGATGGTCGGCACGGCGCATCTGAGCGTCTTCTGGTCCACCGTCACCGTCGACCTGCCACCGGAGCGCCCGGTGATCGTGCGGCTGCGCTCGGACCGGGACGCCGAGCTGCTCGCCCTGCTCGAGGTCCTCGCCCCCGTGGACACGCGCGTGGTCTCCTACCGGCTCGACGAGTCCCCCGTGGGCACGCAGCGCTCCAGCTACCTGCTGCCGGACGTGGACCCGGAGACGGTCGCCCAGACGGGCGCGGCCCGGATCCCGCTCGAGGCCATCGAGGCCGCCCAGGAGGAGGAGGACGCGCTGCGCCGCTCCTCCGGCGTCTTCCTCTCCCGCCGCCGCACGGACCGCTTCCTGCGCCGCAACCTGCCCGGGGTGACCCACAGCCTCACGTTCGCGGACGAGGCGGACGTGACGGACGTGTACGTGGACGGCTCCGTGCTGCGCGGCTCCCGCATCGGCGGGGCGGCCGCCGTCGCCGGGCCGAGCATGTGGGCCGTGCAGGCCGTGGCCGGGGCCACGATGCCGCTCGAGGTGGAACTCGAGGCGCTCGTGCTGGGGCACGTGATCTGCGCGTGGGCGGGCACCCCCGGCGGCCGGGTCACCATCCACTCGGACTCGCGCGCCGCGCTGGCCCTGCTCAACGCCGCCCGCCGCGAGCGGCTCACCCTCGGCGGCGCCCGGGGCGAGCGCATCCGCCGCACCCTGCGGCGCCTGCTGGCCGCCGTCGACCTGGCGCAGGCCGCGGACGTCCAGGTGGACACCACGTGGGTCAAGGGCCACGTGGGCGTGCACGGCAACGAACTGGCCGACGACCTCGCCCGGGCCGCCGCCCGCCACGCCAGCGTCGGCACCCCCGAGGGGGACCTGCCCGAGCGGATGGGGCAGCTGATCCAGCTCCGCGTCGAGGACGACGCCGCCGGCTGACCCCGGCCCCCGATTCCCCGTCCTCCGCCCCAGCCTCTAGGGTGGGGCTGTGGAAGCGACAGTGGAACAGATCACAGCGGCCATCACGGCCCTCAACGACAAGTACTGGTACGTCGTGATGGCGCTGCTCTTCGTGGCCGGGGTGTGGTTCACCATCCGGACCGTGGGCGTGCAGGTGCGCATGCTCCCGGAGATGCTGCGGTCGGTGACGGCCAAGTCCCAGACCGGGTTCGAGAACGACGGCGTGAGCCCGTTCCGCGCCTTCACCATCTCGGCGGCCTCGCGCGTGGGCACCGGCAACGTGGCCGGCGTGGCGATCGCGATCGTGATCGGCGGCCCGGGCGCCGTGTTCTGGATGTGGCTGCTGGCGATCATCGGCGGCGCCACCGCGTTCGTCGAGTCCACGCTGGCCCAGCTGTACAAGCAGAAGGGCTCGGACGGCTACTTCGGCGGCCCCGCGTACTACATCCGCGACGGCCTGGGCGCGAAGTGGCTGGCGGCCGTGTTCGCCGTCGCCATCACCGTGACCTACGGCTTCGTGTTCAACGCCGTGCAGTCCAACTCGATCTCCGAGTCCGTGCAGGCCAACTGGGGCGCGTCCTCCACCACCGCGTGGATCGTGGGCCTGGGCCTGGCCACCCTCACCGGCCTCGTGATCTTCGGCGGCGTGCGCCGGCTCTCGGCCGTGACCAACGTGCTGGTCCCCGTGATGGCCACGTTCTACATCTTCCTGGCCCTGATCGTGATGGTCGTCAACATCACCGAGGTCCCGGGCATGATCGCGCTGATCGTGGGCCACGCCTTCGGCCTGCGCGAGGTCGCGGGCGCCGCCGTCGGCATGACGATGGTGATGCAGGGCGTGCGCCGCGGCATGTTCTCCAACGAGGCCGGCATGGGCTCCGCCCCGAACGCCGCCGCCACCGCGGCCGTCTCCCACCCGGCCAAGCAGGGCTTCGTGCAGTCCCTGGGCGTCTACTTCGACACCCTGATCGTGTGCTCGGCCACCGCGTTCGTCATCCTGCTCTCCAACCCGGCCTACGGACGCGGGGAGGCGCTCGGCATGCAGGTGACCCAGGGTGCGCTCCAGCAGGCCGTGGGCGCGTGGGCCGGCCCGGCGCTGACCGTCATCATCTTCTTCCTGGCCTGGTCCTCCGTGCTGGGCAACACCTACTACGGTGAGGCCAACATCCGGTACCTGGCCGGCCGCCACGCGGGTCGGGCCATCAGCGTGTTCCGCGTGCTCGTGCTGGTGTGCGTGGTCGGCGGCGCGCTGGGCTCCGTGGCGCTGGTGTGGAACCTCGCGGACACGTTCGCGGCCCTCATGGCGACCATCAACCTCGTGGCGATCATCCCGCTGGGCGGGCTGGCCGTGAAGCTGCTCCGGGACTACGAGCGCAAGCTCAAGGCGGGCATGGATCCGGGCTTCCACATCTCCGACCTGCCCGAGGCGCGGAACGTGGCCCTCTGGCGGGACGAGCCGAAGACCTCCCCGCTCCAGGACTGACGCCCCCGCCCGCGCGTTTCGAGGCGGGATATCGACCTCATCCGGCTGCCGCGGGCGGCCGTGGGGTGGATATCCCGCCTCGATGCATGAGGAGGCCCGGTCTGGACACCGTGCGGGGGTCGACGCCTAGGTTGAGGCGCACCCGACCGGCCACGCACGAGTGGCCGGCACGACGTCCGAGGAGGACACCATGGGCATCCTCTCCAGCCTCACCCGCACTCTCGGCGGCGGTGGCCGCCGCTCCAGCCGACCCACCATCGGTGCGCACATCGGCCGGTCCCCCGGCTTCGGCCGGCAGGCCCGCTCTCAGGGACGCCGGTCCAGCGGCCTGGGCGGTGCCCTCCTGGGCACGCTCGGCGGTCTGGCGCTGCGTGAGCTCTCGCGCCGCGGCGCCGGGGGCACGACGCGCGGGCGCCGCTCCGGTGCGTACCGCGGCGGCTTCGGACCCTCGGCCCGGTCCACGGGCGGCCTCGGCACCGGCCTGCTGGGCGGGCTGCTCGGCGGGGCCCTCGCCTCCCGCGGCCGGTCCGGTGCCGCCGGCCGACGCACGGCGGGTGGCCGCCGGACCGTGGGCGGCGGCTTCTGACCGCTGCGACGGCGCGGCGTCGCAGCTGAGCGGCATCACCGCGGAGCGGACACGACCACGGGGCGGGCACCGACGGATCGGTGCCCGCCCCGTGGTCGTGGTGGGCCGGTGGCGTGCCCCAGGCGTCTGCGCCGCGGCTCAGCCGAGGCCGGCGACGCGGCCCAGGATGAACACCAGGACGCCGATGACCACGAGGGCGATGATCAGCCCGAGCACGATCTTGCCGGCCGAGCGCTCGCCGGTCTGCTCCACGTCCATGCCCGGGTTGCTCGGGCCGACGCCTGCACCCTCGGCGGGGGGCGTGTCGCCGTCGAACGCGACGCCGGAGGTCTCGTCCGTCGCCTCGCGTGCGCGCCGGGCGTCCTGGGGGTCGGGGGTGTGCGGGGTGGCCATGGCCGGCTCCTCTCGTCTCGGCGGCACGGGTGCGCGCCGCTGGCCCTCACGGTAGGCCCGGGGCAGGGGGTCCTGACCAGGGCGAAGCGACGCCCGCCCCGGCGCTTTCGTGGCCGAAACGGCGCGCCCCGAGCCGCTTTCGTTGACGAAACGGCGCCCCTCCACGCCGCCCGACGGATCCCGTCACCCTCTTGATCGTTGGACGTCCAAGCAATAGCGTGATCGGCGTCACGTCCCCGCCGTCCGGAGGAGCCCCCATGCCCGAGGCCTACATCATCGACGCCGTCCGCACCCCCGTGGGTCGCCGAGGGAAGGGGCTCGCCGGTGTGCATCCCCTCGACCTGGCGGCCGCGCCGTTGCGCGAGCTCGTCGGCCGCCAGGACATCGACTCAGCCGAATACGACGAGGTCATCCTCGGCTGCATCGACCAGCTCGGCCCGCAGGCCATGGACGTGGCGCGCAACGCCTGGCTCGCGGCCGGGCTCTCCGAGGACGTCCCCGGCACCACGGTCGAACGCCAGTGCGGCTCCGGCCAGCAGGCAGTCCACTACGCCGCGCAGGCCGTCATGAGCGGGACGGCGGACCTCGTCGTCGCCGGTGGCGTCCAGTCCATGAGCGCGATCCCGCTCTCCCGGTCCAACACGGCCGCCCGCGATCTCGGCTTCCCCGACCCGTTCACCGGCTCCGAGTCCTGGGCCGCCCGCTACGGGAGCGAGGAGATCTCCCAGTTCCGCGGGGCCGAGATGATGGCCCGGCACTGGAACCTGGACCGTGACGCCCTGGAGGAGTTCGCGGTGCGCTCCCACGAGCGTGCGCTCGCCGCCCAGGCCGACGGTCGCTTCGACCGCGAGATCCTACCCCTCGCCGGCCTCACCGCGGACGAGGGCCCCCGCACCCCGGACGCCACGAAGATCGCCTCGCTCGACCCGATCGTCCCCGGCGGGCTGCACACCGCGGCCACCGCGTCCCAGATGTCCGACGGCGCGGCCGCCCTCCTGCTCGCCTCCGAGGAGGCCGTGCACCGCCACGGTCTCACCCCGCGAGCCCGCATCCACCACATCTCCGCCCGCGGCGCCGACCCCGTGATGATGCTCTCCGCCCCGATCCCGGCGACGGCGTACGCGCTCGACCGCATGGGCCTGACCATCGACGACATGGACCTCGTGGAGATCAACGAGGCGTTCGCCGCCGTCGTGCTGGCCTGGTTGACCGAGACCGGCGCCGATCCGGCGAAGGTCAACGTCAACGGCGGGGCGATCGCCCTGGGCCACCCCATCGGCGCCACCGGCGCCCGCCTGATGACCTCCCTGCTGCACGAGCTCGAGCGCACGGGCGGCCGCTACGGCCTGCAGACCATGTGCGAGGGCGGCGGCCAGGCCAACGTCACCGTGATCGAACGTCTCTGACCCATCCCCCGGAGGTTTCCATGCCCGACCAGATCACCCACCCCACCGACGCCGGCCACCTCTCCCCCGCCCCGGAGGACACGATCGGCCGCGTGTTCGCACGCGCGGTCGCCCGCTCCCCGCAGGCCGTCGCCCTGCGCTTCGAGGACCGCGACTGGACCTACGCCCAGCTCCGGGACGGAGCGCACCGCGTGGCCCGCCGCCTCCAGGACACCGGCCTGCCGGCCGGCACCCGGGTGGCCGCCTACGCCACCAACTCGGACGCCTACGCGCTGCTCTTCCTCGCCTGCGTCACGGCCGGCTACGTGCACGTGCCCGTGAACTTCGCGCTCAAGGGCGGCGAGCTCGCCCACGCCCTCGAGGACTCCGGCGCGGAGCTGCTCGTGGCCGACGCCGGCATGCTCGAGCGGGTCGACCAGGTCCGGGCCGAGGGCCGCGCGTCGGCTCTGCGGCACGTGTGGACCATGCTCCCCGCCGGCCACGCCGAGCCCTCCGTGCTGGAGACCGCCCAGGACGAGACGTTGGACGCCGCCGCCCCGGAGGCGGAGGTGTCGGCCACCGACCTGGCCCAGCTGCTCTACACCTCCGGCACCACCTCCACCCCCAAGGGCGCCATGATGTCCCACCGGGCGCTCGTGGCGGAGTACCTCTCCTCGATCATCGCGCTGGACTTCACGGCCGAGGACCGCCCCCTCGTGGCCATGCCGCTGTACCACTCGGCCGCGATGCACGTGTTCCTGCTCCCCTACCTGAGCCTCGGCGCCACGGTGCGACTGCTGGCCGCCCCGGACATCCCCCGGATGCTCGAGCTCGTGGAGACCGAGCACATCGGCTCCCTGTTCCTGGCGCCCACCGTCTGGGTGCCGCTGGCGAACCATCCGGACCTGGCCACGCGCGACCTCTCCTCGCTGCGCAAGGCCCAGTACGGGGCCTCGATCATGCCGGTGACCGTGCTGCAGCGCCTGCGCCAGAGCCAGCCGGGCATCGGCTTCTACAACTGCTTCGGCCAGTCCGAGCTGGGCCCGCTGTGCACGGTGCTGCGCCCCGAGGAGCACGACGCGAGGCCCGCCTCGTGCGGCCGCCCCGTGTTCCACGTGGAGGCCCGGGTGATGACGGCCGACGGCGCCCCCGCTGCGCCCGGCGAGCCCGGTGAGATCCAGTACCGCTCGCCGCAGCTGCTCTCCGGCTACTGGAACCGCCCGGATGCCACCGCGGACGCGTTCACCGACGACGGCTGGTTCCGCTCCGGCGACCAGGTCACCCAGGACGCGGCCGGCTACATCCAGGTGGTGGACCGCATCAAGGACGTCATCAACACGGGCGGCGTGCTGGTCGCCCCGCGCGAGGTCGAGGACGCCATCTACGAGCTCGACGAGGTGGCCGAGGTCGCCGTCATCGGCCTGCCGGACGAGCGCTGGATCGAGGCGGTGACCGCCGTCGTCGTGCTCAAGGAGGGCGCCGAGCTGACCGCGGAGACCGTGCGCACCCACGTGAAGGAGCGCCTGGCAGGCTTCAAGGTGCCCAAGCGCGTGGACTTCGTGGCGGAGCTGCCGCGGAACCAGTCGGGCAAGCTGCTCAAGCGCGCGCTGCGCGCCGAGCGGACGCAGGAGGCCCGGTGACGCGCAGGCAGAAGCCGACCTACGACGTCGTCACGCCCCTGGACGTCGACTACCTGGACGCGTTCGGGGAGGCGACGGAGGAGGACCGCGCGCACTGGGACCGCGCCCGTGCCTACGGCCGGGAGGTGCTCGAGCGGATCGACGGGCACTGGGACCGGGCGGAGTACCCGTTGGACCTGGTGGCGCGGGCGGGCGAGCTCGACCTGCTCACCGACGGGCTGGAGGTGCCGGGGCACGCGGTGATGTCGCCGTTGGCCGCGGGCCTGGTGGCGATGGAGATCTCCCGCGCGGACGGGTCGATGGCGGCCGCGGCGGCGGTGCAGGGCGGGCTCGTGCTGCGCGCCCTGGTGCACTGCGCGAGCCCGGAGCAGAAGGAGCGGTACCTCGAGCCGGTGGCGCGCGGCACGCTGCCGGGCGGGTTCGCGCTCACGGAGCCGCTGCACGGTTCGGACTCGGTGTCCCTCGAGACGTCCGCGCGGCCCGACGGCGCCGGCGGCTGGGTGCTGAACGGCGCCAAGAAGTGGATCGGCAACGGGGCCGCCGGGGGCATCACGATCGTGTGGGCGCGCGACACCGAGGACGGCCAGGTCAAGGGGTTCGTGGTGGAGCAGTCCACGCCCGGCTACGAGGCCGAGGTGATCACGGGCAAGGGCGCGCTGCGGGCCATCCACCAGGCGGAGATCACGCTGACCGACGTGCGGGTCGGCGACGACGCCCGGCTGCCGGACGTGGCGACGTTCAAGGACGCCGCGCGCGTGCTGGTGGCCACCCGCGTGAACGTGGGCTGGTCCGCGCTGGGCCACGCGACCGCCATGTTCGAGGCCGCACTCGCGTACGCCCGGCAGCGCGAGCAGTTCGGCAAGCCGCTGGGAGCGCACCAGATGGTGCAGGAACGGCTCGCGCAGATGCTGGACGAGGTGACCGCGATGCAAACCCGCTGCGTGGCCGTGGCCCGCCTGCAGGCGGCGGGGCGGCTGCGCGACGAGCAGGCGTCCCTGCTGAAGTACGCCTGCACGCGGGGCGCGCGGCGGGTGGCGCAGATCGCCCGCGACATGCTCGGCGGCAACGGCATCCTCCTTGAGCACCGGGTGATGCGGCACTTCGCCGACGTCGAGGCGCTGCACACCTACGAGGGCACCGAGTCCGTGCAGGCGTTGATCCTCGGCCGGGACCTGACCGGGATGAGCGCGTTCGCGTGAGCGCCTCCCTCAGGGCGCGGAGACGACCCCCACGCCCACCCGGGGCAGGCTGCGGTCCACGACCAGCTCCAGCCGACGTTCGTGGAACCGTGCGCCGAGCAGCTCCTCGAGGTCCTCGACGAGGTGCACCGTGATGGTCTCGATGACCGCCGCGGTGTCCTCTCCGTCCCGCAGGATGCAGTCCACCTCCAGCTCCGGGGCGGAGGGGGTGCCGGTGATGGCGAACCTCGCCTCGGCGACCTCGGGGAACACGGTGACGGCCCGCGCGGCACTCATGGCCAGGCGGGCGCAGCGCTGACGGAAGGCGGCGGGCTGGGGCGCCGGGGACTCGAGGACGGGCGGGACGGCGGACAGGGTCCGCCCCATGGCCTGGGGGGCCTCCAGCGTTGCTGTCATGACATTCCTCTCGCCGCGGCCCGGGCGCCCCCTCACAGAGATCGCCGTGACCTGGATAATGTTAGTGTAACTATGCGTTAGGAAGACTAACCAAATTTTCGGGGTGACGTGAATAGGGAGGTTCAAGAGCGCATGGGTGAGGAGCACACCACGCTGACCAGCACGGATGGCGAACCGACGTCGGGCTACTGGTACACCCGCGGCGCCCGCGAGATCGAACCTGTGGACGTGCTCAACCTGCTGCGACGCTACCGGGAGGCCGAACGGCGCATGCGCGCCCGCACCCGGGACAGCATGGGGATGGGAGAGACCCACCTGTCAGCCCTGCGTTACCTGCTGCGGGCCGACCGACGCGGCCACAAGGTCCGTCAGCGGGATCTGGCCAGCGCCCTGGAGATCACCCCGGCCTCCGCCAGCGCCCTGGTGGACCGACTGGTCCGAGACGGCTACGCCCGACGGGCACCCCACCCACAGGACCGCCGATCCGTGGTGGTGGAGCCGACGGCCAAGACGGACCACGAGGTCCGCGCCACCCTGGGCGCCATGCACCGCAGTATGCTCGCCGCGGTGGAGGGCCTCACCCCGGCCGAGCTCGCCGGCGCGGCCGCGTTCCTGCGGGCCCTGATCCGCAGCGTGGA
>NZ_JBHNYP010000015.1:0-76877 GCF_054960655.1 Micrococcus sp. PSi08
CGCCGCCCTGGCCGCCGACTGAGCCGGACCCGCCCGCCGTCGGGCCCCGCTGCCGGAGCCGGTGCCGGCCCGGCAGATCACGGGCCGCTCGCTCATCGTCGTCGCCGTGCTGCTGCTGGCCGCCGTCCTGGTGGCCCCCACGCTGCGCGCGTTCCTGAACCAGCAGCTGGAGATCTCGGCCGCGCGCGAGGAGATCGCCGCCATGCAGGCCCAGCGCGAGGACTACGAGCGGCGGATCCAGCTGTGGGACGACCCCGCCTACGTGACCCAACAGGCGCGCGAGCGTCTCGAGCTGGTCATGCCGGGGGAGACCCTGTACTCCGTGACGGGGCTGCCCTCCGAGACCGACACCGACACCGAGGTCGAGGACACGCCCGCCGCCGGCGCGGACGAGACCGTCAACACCCGCCTGCCGTGGGCCGAGGGCCTGTGGGACTCGGCCGTCCGCGCCGGGCTCGAGTGAGCCCCGCGTCCCGCCCCCGCCCGCACCATCCCCGCACCCCCGAGGACACCATGACCGTCAGCCCCCGCCCCGCCCAGGACCGCACCGTCACCGAGCAGGACCTGGACACCCTGTCCCGCCAGCTCGGCCGCCCGGTCCGGGACGTCGTGGAGATCGGCGCCCGCTGCGTGTGCGGCAACCCCCTCGTGGCGACCACCGCGCCGCGCCTCTCCAACGGCATCCCGTTCCCCACGACCTTCTACCTGACGCACCCCGTGCTGACGGCGGCGGTCTCGCGCGTGGAGGCGGACGGGGAGATGGCGCGCATGAACGACCGCCTCGCCCAGGATCCCGCGCTCGCGGCCGCGCACCGCGCCGCGCACGAGGCCTACATCGCCGAGCGGGACCGGGTCGGGGCCGAGGCCGGCACGGGGCCCGTCCCGGAGATCGCCGGGGTCTCGGCCGGCGGCATGCCCGAGCGCGTGAAGTGCCTGCACGCCCTCGTGGGCCACGCGCTCGCGGCCGGGCCGGGGGTGAACCCGCTCGGTGACGAGGCGATCGCCCTGGTGGCCCCGTGGTGGACGCCCGAGGTCTGCGCGTGCGAGGGCGCGTGGGACGAGGCCGCGGCGGTGCCCACGAAGGACCTGTCCCGGCACGTGAGGCACCTCGAACGCGTCGCCGCGCTCAAGGAGGTCACGGTGGCCGGCGTGGACTGCGGCACGAACTCCATCCGCCTGCTGATCTCCCGGCCGGCCGGGACGGATGAGACCACCGGCGCCGTGGCCGACCCGACGGCGCCGCTGGCCGACGTCGTGCGCGAGATGCGCGTGGTGCGCCTGGGCGAGGGCGTGGACGCCACCGGCGCGTTCTCCGACGCCGCGCTGGAGCGCACCTTCGCGGCGGTGGACGAGTACGCCCGCCTGGTCCAGCGCCACCACGCCGGCCGGGTCCGGTTCGTGGCCACCTCCGCCAGCCGGGACGTCTCCAACCGGGCCGCGTTCGTCGACGGCGTCCGGGAGCGGCTCGGCGTCGAGCCGGAGGTCGTCTCGGGCGCCGAGGAGGCCGCCCTGTCCTTCGCGGGCGCCGTCTCCGCCGTCGAGACCGCGGACCTGGGCCCGGAGGACCTCGTGCTCGTCGTGGACCTCGGCGGCGGCTCCACCGAGCTGGTCGTCGGCACGCCTGCGGGCGAGGTCGTGGGCGCGGTCAGCCTGGACATGGGCTGCGTGCGGTTCACCGAGCGTCATCTGCGCTCCGACCCCCCGACGTCGGACGAGGTCGCCGCGGCCCGCGCGGACGCCCGCCGCCTCCTCGACGACGCCGCCGCCCGCCTGCCGCTGGAACGCGTGGCCCGCGTAGTCGGCGTGGCCGGCTCGGTGACCACCGTGACCGCCGAGGCCCTCGGGCTCAGCACGTACGAGCCCGAGGCCATCCACGGCGCGCGCCTGCCGATCGCGGAGTTCCGCGCGGCGGCGGAGGGCCTCGTGGCCGCGACCCGGGCCGAGCGCTCCGAGCGGGGGTTCATGCACCCGGGACGGGTGGACGTGATCGGCGCGGGCGCGCTGCTGTGGAGCACCGTCCTGGAGCGGGTGGCCGAGACCGCGGGCGTCACCGAGGCCTGGGCGAGCGAGCACGACATCCTGGACGGGATCGTGCTCTCGCTGCGGTCCTGATCACGGCGGCGGAAGATGGAGGGGCGGGGCCGGTGCGTGCGTAGACTGGCGGTATGTCTCTCACTCCTGAACTGTCTCCCAAGCCGCGCCTGCTGATCGTCGGCGGCGGCTACGCCGGTTTCCAGCTCGCGAAGGAGCTGCAGACCAAGGTCAAGGACCGCGGCGGCGTCGTGACCGTCGTGGACCCGCTGCCGTACATGACGTACCAGCCGTTCCTGCCCGAGGTCGTCGGCGGCCACATCGTGGGGCGCAACGTCGTCGTGGACCTCGCCACGCATCTCAAGGACGCCGAGGTGCTGCGCGGCACCGTCGTGAAGGTGGAGCACGCCCGCCGTGTCGCCACCGTGCGCGGCGAGGACGGCCACGAGTTCGAGCTGCCCTACCAGGACATCGCCATGACCGCCGGCGCCACCACCCGCGTCTTCCCGATCAAGGGCCTGGGCGAGCACGGCATCGGTCTGAAGACCGTGGAGGAGGCCGTGACGCTGCGCAACCAGATCCTGGAGCGCCTGGATGCCGCCTCCCTCATGGTGGACGCCGAGGCCCGTCGTCGCGCCCTGACCTTCGTGGTGGTCGGCGGCGGCTTCGCCGGCATCGAGACCGTGGGCGAGATGGAGCACCTCATCCGCACCGCCGTCGCCCGTAACCCGCGCCTGTCCCAGTCCGAGGTCCGCATCGTGCTCGTCGAGGCGATGGGCCGCATCATGCCCGAGGTCGGCGAGGACCAGGCCGTCGGCGTGGTGGAGCACCTGAAGGACCGCGGCATCGAGGTCCTGCTCAACACCTCGCTGGGCGACGCCACGGACGGGATCATGACCCTCGTGGACATGAAGGACAAGTCCGAGAAGGAGAAGTTCGGGGCCGACACCCTCGTGTGGACCGCGGGCGTGGCCGCCAACGCCGTCGCCAAGCAGACCGACTTCCCGGTCGAGGAGCGTGGCCGCATCGAGGTCACCCCCACCCTCCAGGTCAAGGACGGGGAGGACGGCGTGCTCGAGGGCGCCTGGGGCTGCGGCGACGTCTGCGCCGTCCCGGACCTGACCGGCGCGGGCCCCGGCGGGTTCTGCGTCCCGAACGCCCAGCACGCCGGCCGTCAGGCCAAGCAGCTGGCCGCCAACTACATGGCCGTCCGCCACGGCGAGGGCGAGGTGCAGGAGTACGTGCACAAGTCGCTCGGCGCCGTCGCCGGCCTGGGCTTCTTCAAGGGCGTTGGCAACCCGCTCGGCGTGAAGATCTCCGGCCCGGCCGCCTTCCTGGCGCACCGCGGCTACCACGCCTACGCGATGCCCACCCTGGACCGCCGCTTCCGGATCCTCTCCGGCTGGGTCGCCGAGACCCTGTTCGGCCGCGACTCCACCTCGGTGGCGGGCCTGGACACCCCGTTCAACCCGTTCCGCCGCGCCGCCGGCGTCGAGCTCGAGCCCGGCCGCTTCGAGCGGCAGCGGGCCCTCGAGTCCTCGAAGGGCTGATCCCGCAGCCAGCGGGCCGCCGGCCCCGTCCGAGTGCATCGGACGGGGCCGGCGTCGTCCGCACCCGGGCCCGCGTCCACGGGCCCGCCACGCCCCCGTGGCCCAACTGGCAGAGGCGGCCGACTTAAAATCGGCGTGTTGCGGGTTCGAGTCCCGCCGGGGGCACCACGCGTCTCCCCGCGCGCCTCGCTTCTGCGCCCACCGTGAACAGCCGGTGAACCGGCGCGGATCCACGCTCCGCCCCGCGCGCGGACGCAGACATCCCGATAGGATCGTGCTGAACCCCGGGGCACGAGCGCTGCTCACTGCGGCGGCGTGCGACCGGGCCGACTCGACCCGAAGGAGCGAGCCGTGGCGAATCCGGTCATGAACTCTCAGAACTTCCAGCAGCAGATGCAGGGCGGCGGACAGGCGCAGCCCGGTTGGTACCAGGGCGGGCAGCAGTCCGCGCAGTCCCCGTACGGCCAGCAGCAGAGCCCGTACGGCCAGGCCCAGGCGTTCGGCGCCGGCCAGGCGGCCCAGCAGTACGCGCACCAGCAGTCCATGGAGGACGCCTTCCGCGCGCCCTCCGCCGGCCCGGAGCAGACCGGCCGGATGACCTTCAACGACGTCGTCGGCAAGACCGGCCTGATGCTCGTGCTCGTCGTGGTGGCGGGCGCCGTGGGCTGGTTCTCGCCGGGCCTGATGATCATCGGCGCGATCGCCGGCCTCGTGCTGGGCCTGGTCAACGCGTTCAAGCGCGAGCCCTCGCCCGTGCTGATCATGCTCTACGCCCTGGCCGAGGGCCTGTTCCTCGGCGGCATCTCGGCGTTCTTCGAGGGCGCCTACCCGGGCATCGTGGTGCAGGCCGTGCTCGGCACCTTCTCCGTGTTCGCGGTGATGCTGGCCCTGTACACCTCGGGCAAGTTCCGCCCGACCCCGCGCATGACGAAGATCGTCATGGCGGCCATGCTGGGCTACCTCGTCTTCATGCTCGTCAACCTGGTCCTCACCTGGACGGGCATCGCGAACCTGCGCACCGGCGGCCTGGGCCTGATCATCGGCGCGATCGCCGTGCTGCTGGCCGCGTACTCGCTGACGATGGACTTCGAGATGGCCGCCGTGGGCGTGAAGAACGGCGCCCCGCAGAAGTACTCCTGGTCCGTGGCCTTCGGCCTGACCGTGACCCTGATCTGGCTGTACGTCGAGATCCTGCGCATCCTCTCCATCCTGCGCGGCAACGACTGACCGGCGCCCCGTCCCCGCACGGAGACCCGCACCGCCGCCCCGGTCCTGCACAGGGCCGGGGCGGTCTGCGTCCGCGAGGGCGTAGATTGAGGGGGTCCCTCGCCGCCACTCAGGAGGTCCCGTGACCGAGACCAGCGACCTGCCCGCCTTCGGGGCCCCGGACGCCACCGGCACCCAGCACCGCCTGCACCGCGGGTCCGCGGAGGCCGTCGTCGTCGGCCTGGCCGGTGCCCTGCGCAGGTACCGCGTGGGCGGCGTGGACCTGACCGAGCCGTACGGCCAGGACGTGGTCCCGCCCGCCGCCAACGGCATCCAGATGAGCCCGTGGCCGAACCGCGTCGCCGGCGCCCGCTGGATCCTGGACGGCGTCGAGCAGCGCCTGGACGTCACCGAACCCGCGCGCGGCCACGCCAGCCACGGCCTGCTGCGCAACACCCACTTCGTCACCGAGACGTTCTCCGCCCACGCGGTGACCCTGCGCGGTGAGATCCACCCCCAGCACGGCTGGCCGTTCCGGCTCACCCACCGCGTCACGTACGAGCTCGAGGCGGACGGCGGCCTCACCGTCACCGCCGAGGTGCAGAACCACACGGACGCCACCGTGCCCGTGGCGGTCGGCTCCCACCCGTTCCTGCGGATCGGGGACGTCCCGACGGCGGAGCTGAGCCTGCGCGTGCCCGCGGACGCCTGGATCCGCACGGGGGAGGACCTCATCCCCGTGGAGACCCTGCCGGTGGACGGCACCGACCTGGACTTCCGCCGCGGCCGGGCCGTGGGCGAGGCCGCCCTGGACGTGTGCCTCACCGGCCTGACCCCGGACGCCGACGGCCGGCACCGCCAGACCCTGCTCGCCGCGGACGGCCGCGCCGTGACCCTGTGGACCGACCACGCGTTCGCCTACACCCACGTCTTCGTCACGGACCGGCTGCCCGGCCGTGACACGGCACTAGCGGTGGAGCCGCTCACCGCTCCCGCGGACGCCCTGAACTCGGGGGAGGGCCTGCACCGGCTCGTCCCGCACGCCCGCTGGAGCGTCCAGTGGGGTCTGACCCCCCATGTCCCCGACCACCCACACGAGGAGGATCGCGCGTGAGCTCGACCCTGGCGGCCCAGACCAAGATCGACAAGGACGTGCCCTACGGGCTGACGGTGGCCGCGGCCTGGTCCTGGCGGCTGGTGGCCGTCGTCATCGGCATCGGCGTCGTGGTGTACCTGCTGGGCTTCGTGAGCCTCGTGGTGATCCCGATCCTCGTGGCCGCGCTGCTGGCCACGCTGCTGGCCCCGGTGTTCCAGGCGATGCGGCGCATCAAGGTGCCGGGCGTCGCGGCCGCCCTGCTGTGCGTGCTGCTGCTGGTCGTCGTCGTGGTGGGCCTCATGGGGCTCGCCGGTCAGCAGATCGTCCAGGGCTTCGCCCAACTGGGCGGCCAACTGGGCCAGGCCGTCGACGACGCGATCGCCTGGCTGGCCGGCGTGGGCGTGGAGATCCCCCGGTCCGGTGCCGGGCTGGAGGGCCTGTGGCAGACGCTGCGGGACAACTCCGCCACGGTCATGAACAGCGCCGTCTCGTTCGGCTCCACGGCCGTCAACATCGGTGCGGGCCTGTTCATCGCCCTGTTCTCCCTGATCTTCTTCCTCTACGACGGCGACCGCATCTGGCGCTTCCTGCTGATCTTCGTGCCGAAGGCGCACCGGGCCACCGTGGGCCGCGCGGGCCGCTCGGGCTGGCAGTCGCTCGGCTCCTACGTGCGGGTCCAGATCTTCGTGGCGTTCATCGACGCCGTCGGCATCGGCATCGGTGCCCTGATCCTGGGCGTGCCGCTGGCCATCCCGTTGGCCGTGCTCGTGTTCCTGGCCTCGTTCATCCCGATGATCGGCGCCACCCTGACCGGCGCGATGGCGGTGCTCCTGGCACTGATGTCCAACGGCCTGGTCAACGCGCTGCTCATGCTGGGCGTGGTGCTGCTCGTGCAGCAGATCGAATCGAACGTCCTGCAGCCGCTCGTGATGGGCAAGGCCGTCGCGCTGCACCCGCTGGCCGTGTTCCTGGCCGTCGCCGCCGGCTCCACCGTCCTCGGCCTGGCGGGCGCCGTGTTCGCCGTGCCGGTGCTGGCCTTCGTGAACAGCTTCGTCCGCGCCCTCACCGCCGACACCCCCGAGGAGCTCACGGAGCGGACGGACCACGCCCTCGAACCGGGCGGCGCGGAGGACGAGACGGCCGGCTCCCACCGGTACCGCCCCTCGACGCACGAGGACGCCGCCCTCGCCTCCGAGGCCGACGCGGGCACCCGGCACGGGGACGGCGCCTGATGGGCGCGGCGCAGGCCACGGACACCCCGGACCGGACCGTCCCGACGCCGTCGCCCCGGTGGGTGCGGCCCGCCGGCGGCCCGCCGACCCCGGCGGAGCTGCCCGTCACCCTCGGGGAGATCGAGCGGGCGCGCGAGACGCTGCGCGGGATCGCCGAGCGCTCCCCGCTGCAGCACTCCCGGGCGCTCTCCCGGGCCGTGGGCACGGACGTGCACCTGAAGTGCGAGAACCTGCAGCGGGCCGGCTCGTTCAAGGTCCGCGGCGCCTACGTGCGGATGGCGCAGCTGAGCGAGGAGGAGCGCGGCCGCGGCGTCGTGGCCGCCTCGGCCGGCAACCACGCCCAGGGCGTCGCCCTCGCGGCCGCCAAGCTCGGCATCCGCGCCCGCATCTTCATGCCGCACGGCGTCGCCCTGCCCAAGCTCCAGGCCACCCGGGACCACGGTGCCGAGGTCGTCCTGCACGGCTCCACCGTGGACGAGTCCCTCGCCGAGGCGCAGCGGTGGGCCACGGAGACCGGTGCCGTGTTCATCCCGCCGTTCGACGACCCGGCCGTGATCGCGGGCCAGGGCACCGTCGGCCTCGAGATCCTCGACGTGCTGCCGGACGTGGACACCGTGATCATGGGCATCGGCGGCGGGGGACTCATCGCCGGCACGGCCGTGGCCCTCAAGGAGGCCGCCCGGCGTCGTGGGCGCACGGTGCGGGTCATCGGGGTGCAGGCGGCCACCGCCGCCGCGTTCCCCGGCTCCCTCGAGGAGGGCCGCGTCCAGGTGCTGGAGAGCGTGTCCACCATCGCGGACGGCATCGCCGTCGGCAAGCCCGGGGCCCTGCCGCTGCGGATCGCCGCCGAGCTGGTGGACGCCGTCGTGACCGTCACGGACGACGAGATCGCCGCGGCCCTCGTCCACCTCCTCGAGCGCTCCAAGCTCGTGGTGGAGCCGGCGGGCGCCGTCGGGGTGGCCGCCCTGCTGGCGGGCCGCACGGCGGACCTGGGCTTCGAGCTCGGCACCACCGCCGTGATCCTCTCCGGCGGGAACATCGACCCGATGCTCATGCTGAAGTCCATCCAGGCCGGACTGTCGGCCGCGGGGCGCTACATGACCGTGCGCATCCCACTGCGGGACCGCCCGGGCGAGCTGGCCACGATCTCACGGATCATCGCGGACACGGACGCCAACGTGGTGCGCGTGGACCACACCCGCGTCGGCCCGGAGCTGTCCATGGGCGGCGCGCACATCACGATCGACATGGAGACCCGCGGCGCCGAGCACTCCGCCCAGGTCCTGGAGGCGCTGCGCGCGGCCGGCTACAGCCCGGCCCCGCTGCCCTGACCGGGCCGGCTCAGGCCACGGAGCCGGCGGCGGCCGCGGTGACGGTGCCACAGGTCCCGCCCACCGCGCGGCGCACGGCCTGGACCAGGAGGTCCTCGCGCGTCAGCGTCTCGATGCGGCGGACCATCTCGCGGCGGTCGTAGCGCTCGCGGACGCCCGGCAGCAGGCGTCGGGCCAGGTTGAGGTGCTGCAGCACGCCGAGCAGGAGCACGTCCTCGTCGGAGGGCTCGGCCTCGTCCAGGACCACGGCGGTCAGGTGCGCGAGCAGTTCGGCGCGCTCGGTGCCGCGGGGGACGTGCCGGGTGGCCAGGAAGGCCTTGCGCTCGGTGAGGCGACCGGTCTCGGTCAGATGGGCGACGACGGCCTTGCGCAGATCCGGCTTCCCGGCCGCCAGGGTGGCCACGAGCGGTCGGCCGGCCAGGGCGTCGACCTGTCCGAGGGAGGAGTCCAGGACGGGGTCGCCGGTGGTGCCGGCCGCGGTCACGAGCACGCGGGCCCGGTCCACGGGGACGTCCTCGAGGGTCACGATCCCGGCGGAGCGGTGGTCGGCCAGCGCGGCGGCCGCAAGGGCCACGCGGTGGTGGGAGGGGCTCTCGGAGAGCCCGTCCTCGCGGGTGAGCAGCAGGTGCGCCTTCTCGACGGTCAGCATGGGGCCAGAGTAGCAACGGGGGCGCGGTGGGACCCGGGACGGACGACGGCCGCGGCCCCTGGAGGGGACCGCGGCCGTCGTCGGAGTCGGGGTCGGTCAGCCGGAGTAGGGCTGGACGTCCTTGACCTCGACCTTGATGTCCTTGCCGTTCGGGGCGGTGTAGGAGACCTTGTCGCCCTTCTTGGCACCGTTGATGGCCTCGCCGAGCGGGGAGCGCTCGGAGTAGACCTCGAGCGACTCGTCGTCCGCGGCGATCTCGCGGTTGCCGAAGAGGAAGGTCATCTCGTCGCCGGCGACGACGGCGGTCACCACGGTGCCCGGGTGCACGGCGCCGTCGTTCTCGGCGGCCTCGCCCACGCGGGCGGTCTCGAGCAGGTGCTTCAGCTCGGCGATGCGGCCCTCGTTCTTGGACTGCTCCTCGCGGGCGGCGTGGTAGCCGCCGTTCTCCTTGAGGTCGCCCTCATCGCGGGCGGCCTCGATGCGCTCGATGATCTCCTGGCGGCCGGGGCCGGAGATGTGCTCGAGCTCCTTGGAGAGGCGGTCGTACGCCTCCTGGGTCAGCCACGGGGCGTCGGACTGGCTGGTGGTCATGCTCTGTTCCGCCTTTCTGTCTCGGGTGATGCGGAGTCCGGGGCGCGGCACACCGGGTCCGGCGCGCGATCCGCGTCCGGCGGACGCGCCCGCATGCGAAAGACCCCGCCGATTAGGAGGACGCGCGTGCCCCGAGGGCTCCGTGCGACGCCTGCCTGACTCACCGGCGGGGCGGGAATGCTCCGACGAGTCTATCCGGGCGGTGTTCGTCACACCAAAGGCGGCCGCTACGCCGAGGGCGGAGCGGGCCGGGAGGGTTCAGACCTTGCGGCAGGTCTCGACGACGCCGGAGTCGCCCCGCACCACGGTGCGCACGTCCACGGTGTAGCGCTGCTGCGCGTCCGAGGGGGAGTCCCGCCGGTCGGCCGGCAGGGTCTCCAGGCGGACGGTGCGGAAGCCGACGGGGGCGGCGTGGGAGTCGGTGACGAGCACATCGCACTCGGCCTGCACGCCCTCCGGGACGGAGGCCTGGAAGGTGACGGTCGCGTGGCCGTCGTCCTCGATGGTGAAGCCGACGTCCTTGTACTCGATGGCGCCCACGGACATGTTCAGGCCGATCCACACGGACAGCAGCACGGCCACGACCAGCCCGAGCCCGCCGAGGCCCGCCCACAGCCGACGACGGCCCGGACGTGTGTGGTCCGTGCCGTACCGGTTGGCTAATGTGGGGTCCTGCGCGCGAACCGCGGGGGCGTGGTGAGACATCCCCTCCACCCTAGCCGCTGCCCGCCGCCGGAGGCCGATGAGGACGTCGGCCCCGCCCCCTCACGCCGCCGCCCCCGCGGCGGCTCCGCCATCCGGACAGGAGTGTGCGATCCACGTGACCGATCAGACCCCCCAGGCCCAGCCCGCCGCAGGCACCGCCCTGCCGCCCTCCACCGGGCTGCGTCTCATGGCGGTGCACGCGCACCCCGACGACGAGTCCTCGAAGGGGGCCGGCACGATGGCCGCCTACGCGGCGGCCGGGGCCGAGGTCATGGTCGTCACGTGCACCGGCGGCGAGGCCGGCACCCTGCTCAACCCGTCGTTCGGGGACACCACCCGGGCCGACCGGGACATCGCGGCCGTGCGCCGCGAGGAGATGGCGGAGGCCGCGCGCATCCTCGGCATCCGGCACGCCTGGCTCGGCTTCCTCGACTCGGGCCTGCCCGAGGGGGATCCGCTGCCGGCCCTCCCGGCGAACTGCTTCGCCGAGATCCCGCTCCGGGATGCGGCGGCCCCGCTGATCTCGCTCGTGCGCCGGTTCCGCCCGCACGTGCTCATCTCCTACGACGAGGTCGGCGGCTACCCCCACCCGGACCACCTGCAGGCCCACGCCGTGACGATGGAGGCGTACCGGGCCGCGGGCCTCGCCGACGAGTACCCCGAGGCCGGGCCCGCCTGGGAGGTCTCGAAGGTCTACTACGACTGCGGCTTCAACCCGCGGAAGTTCCGCACGATGGCCGCGGTGGCCGAGGCCGACGGCGAGGACGTGCCGTTCGCCCGACGCCTGATGATGTTCGATGCGATGGACGCGATGCGCGAGGTGCTGCGCCGCCGTGAAGCCGGGGAGGACGTGCCCGACCCGGAGGTCATCCCGCCGTGGGTCACCGCGGACCACGACGTCACCACGCAGGTGGACGTCACCGGCTTCCTCGACGAGCGCGACGCCGCCCTGCGGGCGCACCGCACGCAGATCGACCCCGACGGCATGTTCTTCGACGCCCCCCACGACCTGCAGCGGCGCGCCTGGCCGTGGGAGGACTTCGCGCTGATCGACTCGCGCGTGCCCTCCGAGCTGCCGGAGCACGACCTCTTCGCCGGCCTGCGCTGAGCCGACCCGGCTCGGGCCGTGCGGCCGGGGCCGGTAGAGTGGGGCGGCGTGACACCCCTGTCTGGCCTTCCCCTCGTCCTCACCGCGCTCGCGGCCGCGAGCCCCGCGCCGGTGCCCGCCGTCCCGGAGCCGACGCTGCGCCCCGGGCTCGAGGAGGCGGAGGTCACCCCCGGCATCGAGGGGTTCCTGTTCACCGCGCTCATGGTGGTCATGGCGATCATCGTCTTCCGCGTCATGGTCCGCTCGGTGCGCCGCGTCCAGCAGCGCTCCCCGGAGGCCGAGGCCATGCTCGTGGAGCGCCATCAGCAGCACCTGCCGGACGAGGTCCGCGCGGGCGGCGAGCACCTGGACGCGGACTCCGAGGACCGGCTGCGCCGCCTGCAGGAGAAGTACCCCGGCTACCTCCAGGAGCCGGCCCCGGAGCCCCAGGCCCCGGACACCGGACGCGACTGACCGCCGTCGGGCCCGTGCACGCCCGAGACTCGGCGCCGGAGACTCCACGCCCGAACCCTTGAGGCCCGCAGACGCGCCGCTACGGCATGACCGTAGCGGCGCGTCTGCGGGCCTCGGCGCTGCCCGGCGGGGCGCAGACCCCCGTCCCCGACACGCTCAGGTGACGACGAGCACCGCCCGGTAGATGGCGACGGCGTGGCACACGAAGCCGGCCACCGTGAAGGCGTGGAACAGCTCGTGGAAGCCGAACCACTCGCGGTGGATCGTGGGGGCCTGCAGCGCGTAGCAGACCGCGCCCGTGATGTACGCGACGCCGCCGGCCACGATCAGCCACCCCGCCGCCGCATCCGCGGCGAAGAAGTCGCCCAGGTAGAGCAGCGCCGCCAGCCCGAGGGCCACGTACACCGGCGTGTAGAGCCAGCGCGGCGCGTCCGTCCACAGCACCCGGAACGCGACGCCGGCCACGGCCCCCACCCACACCAGGGTGAGCAGCACCCGCGCCCGGTCCGGAGCCAGCAGGGCCAGGGAGAGCGGCGTGTAGGTGCCGGCGATGACCAACATGATGTTCGTGTGGTCCAGCCGCTTGAGGACACGGGAGACCCCCTCGTTCCACTGCACCAGGTGGTACGTCGCCGAGACCGCGAACAGCAGCAGGCCCGTCACGGCGTAGACCGCGCTGGCCCACCGCAGCGTCGCGGTCGGCGCGAGCACGATGAGCACGATGCCGGCCGCCAGCGTCAGCGGCGCCATGACCGCGTGGATCCAACCGCGCAGTCGGGGCTTGTACAGCGGATGGTCGGGGTCGCGGATGCGCTCGATGCGCCAGCGCAGGCGACGGGCGGCGTCGGTCTCGCGGAGGGGTGTCACAGGGTCCATGCCTCCATTGTCGTCGGTCGGCCCGGGGCCGGGGCACGGGATGGTCGCTGTGTGCCGCGCGCGTATCCTGGAGGCTCGCAGGACCGTCCGAGAGGGGAGCGCGCCGTGGGTCGACCCGAGGCCTTCTACCGCCTGTACGAGCGGCGGCTGACGCGCGGCCTGGACCCGGAGCGCCTGCCCCGGCACATCGGCGTGCTGGTGGACGGCAACCGTCGCTGGGCCCGCGCGTTCGGGGCGTCCACGCAGCAGGGCCACCAGGCCGGAGCTGAGCGCATCCTCGACTTCATCGGCTGGTGCGACGAGGCCGGCATCCCCGTGGTCACGCTCTACATGCTCTCCACCGAGAACCTGCGGCGTCCGGCGGAGGAGCTCGCCCCGCTCCTGGAGATCATCCAGACGACGGCGGAGCGCCTCGCCCAGCCGGCCGAGGGCCGCGCCCCCGTCTGCGTGCAGCCGGTCGGCGCGGTGGACCTGCTCCCCGAGCCCATGGCGCGACGGCTCGCCGAGGTCGCCGAGCAGACCAAGGGCCACGACGGCGTGCACGTGAACGTGGCCGTGGGCTACGGGGGCCGCCAGGAGATCCTCGACGCCGTGCGCGAGCTGCTGCGGGACGAGCACGCCCTGGGCCACAGCGCGGCGGAGGTGGCCGAGTCCGTCACCGTCGAGCAGATCGCGGACCGGCTCTACACGCGCGGCCAGCCGGACCCGGACCTGGTCATCCGCACGTCCGGGGAGCAGCGGCTCTCCGGGTTCCTGCTCTGGCAGTCCGCGTACTCGGAGTTCTACTTCTGCGAGGCCATGTGGCCCGCGTTCCGCAAGGTCGACTTCCTGCGTGCCCTGCGCGACTACGGCAGCCGTCAGCGCCGGTTCGGCACCTGACGGTCGGCGCGGCCCCACCACAGGCCCAGCAGCACCCCGACGACGGCCCCGGCCAGGTGGCCGGTCCACGAGATGCCGGGGGCCGGCAGCAGGCCGATCAGGCTCGAGCCCAGGTGCGTGAGCGCAACGAGCACGGAGACGACGACCGCCCCGATCCGCCGCACCGCGACCCCGTAGACGATCAGGAACGCGATCAGCACGTACACGATCCCGGAGGCGCCGATGTGCACGCCCGGGGTGCCGATCACCCAGGTCAGCAGGCCCGAGCCCAGCCAGGCGCAGACGAGCAGGGCCACCGGCCGGCGCGAGACCAGGGCGGCCAGCGGACCGAGGACGACCAGCGCCGTCGTGTTGCCGATCAGGTGGGCCCAGCCGGCGTGCAGCACGGGGGAGAACAGGACCCCGTCGAGGCCGTCGAGGCGCCGCGGGATCAGGCCCACGCCGGGGATGATCACCCGGCCCAGGAAGATCAGCACGAACTGCGCGACCCACATGGCCGCAATCAGCACGGCGGTGGGCGCGACGGCGCCCAGCAGGCGGCCCCCGGCGCGCTCGGCCAGGGTCGGGGCGGGGGCCGGGCCGCCCGGCAGATCGGGCAGGCCGGGGGACGGGCGGTGCATGCTCAAGGGCCCTCCTGGGGACGGGGAGCGGGCGGCCGTCGGGACGTCGGCGGCGCGCCTCCAGTGTAGGGAGCGCGGGACGCCGGGGCCGTGGCGGAGCCCGGACGGACCGTCACCGCGACTTCATCCCGGGTTCACCGTGCCGGGCCCCGGCGGACGACGCCGCTTCCTAGCGTGGCCCGTGGGCGGACCCCCGCCCGCATGGTTCACCGGCACAGGAGGCAGACATGGTGGCAGAGCTCGTGGAGCACGCGCAGACCCGGCAGGAGCCGTCGAGCCGGCCGGGCCAGGCGCGTGCCGAGGCGGGGCCGGCGGACGCGACCGGCCTGCGGACCTACGTGGTGGACACGTCCGTGCTGCTCTCGGACCCGCGCGCCCTGCTGCACTTCGCCGAGCACGAGGTGGTCCTGCCGCTCGTGGTGGTCTCGGAGCTCGAGGCCAAGCGCGCCGACCCCGACCTCGGCTACTACGCGCGCACGGCCCTGCGCCTGCTCGACGACCTGCGCGGCCGCCACGGCGCGCTGGACCAGCCCGTGCCGATCACCCCCGAGGGCGGCACGCTGCGGATCGAACTGAACCACGTGTCCGTGGACGTGCTGCCCCTGGGCATCCGCGGCACGGACAACGACTCCCGCATCCTCGCCGTCGCGAAGGCGCTCGCGGACGAGGGCGCCACGGTCACGGTCGTGTCCAAGGACCTGCCGATGCGCGTGAAGGCGGCGGCCATGGGCCTCGCCGCGGACGAGTACCGCCACGAGCTCGTGCGTGACTCGGGCTGGCGCGGCACCGTCTCCCTCAGCGTGGCGCAGGAGCGGCTGGACGCCCTCTACGACGACGGCGAGGTCGACCTGGCCGGCGTCCCGCTGGGGACCCTGACCGGCACGGGCGTCGAGACCGGGCCGGAGGAGGCCCCGGCCGAGGCGGACCGCCTGCCGGTCAACACGGGGCTGGTGCTCACCGCGCCCCGGGGCTCCGCCCTGGCCCGGGTCGGCGAGGGCGGCCGAGCCTGCCTGGTGCGCGGGGACCGCGACGTGTTCGGCCTGCACGGCCGTTCCGCCGAGCAGCGGCTGGCCATCGAGCTGCTGACGGATCCGAGCGTGGGCATCGTCTCCCTCGGCGGCCGCGCGGGCACCGGCAAGTCCGCGCTGGCGCTGTGCGCGGGCCTCGACGCCGTGATGGAGCGCCGCGAGCACCGCAGGGTGGTCGTGTTCCGCCCGCTGTACGCCGTCGGCGGCCAGGACCTCGGCTACCTGCCCGGCTCCGAGGGCGACAAGATGGGCCCGTGGGCGCAGGCCGTGTTCGACACCCTGGGTGCGCTGGTCTCCCCGTCCGTGGTGGACGAGGTGGTGGACCGCGGGATGCTGGAGATCCTGCCGCTGACGCACATCCGCGGCCGCTCGCTGCACGATGCGTGGGTGATCGTGGACGAGGCGCAGTCGCTCGAGCGGAACGTGCTGCTCACGGTGCTGAGCCGGATGGGCCGCAACTCGAAGGTCGTGCTGACCCACGACGTCGCCCAGCGGGACAACCTGCGCGTGGGCCGGCACGACGGCATCGCGGCCGTGGTGGAGCGCCTCAAGGGCCACCCGCTGTTCGGACACGTGACGCTGACCCGTTCCGAGCGCTCCCCGATCGCCGCGCTGGTCACGGACCTGCTGGAGGAGGGCCGGGCCTGAGCCGGGCGGCGGGGTCGGTCATGAAAAAGGGGCCGCTGCCGAAGCAGCGGCCCCCGGCGGGGGTGCTCGGCCCCGCGGAGGGGGGATGGGGGACCGAGGAAGCCCGCCACCATGGCCCCTTTGAAACGGGATTGAGGCCATGGGGTCTGTGTGAGCCCCGTACGTCCATGAGACGGCTGGAAGCTCGTGACTTCACAGTAGACCCACGCGAGGGCTCGTCGCAATGGGCGGCCCCGGTTGCGCTGTCGGCAGAACACCGGGTGGCCGGACCGTGAACGCGAGGTGGCCTGATCGCCTGTGGACGGCGGCCCGGCGGGTGCGCCGCCCGGCCTAGGCTGGGCGCATGAGCGGAGTGGGATGGGCGTGGACGCACGGCGCGCCGGCGACGGCGGTGCTGTGGACCCTGGGGCTGGCGTGGTTCGCGGTGTGCTCGGGCGTGCTCGTGCGCACGGACCTGCGGGAGCATCGGCTGTCGAACCGATGGACGCTGCGGCTGGCGCTGGGCGGGCTGGCGATGATGACCGGGGGAGCGCTGCTGGCGGGCCGGGGTGACCTGGCCCTCTGCAGCCTGCTGGGCGGTCTCGGCTACACCGTGGCGATGCTCGCGCTGCACGTGCTCAGCCGCGGCGGCCTCGGGATGGGGGACGTGAAGCTCGCCGGCGGCCTGGGCGTGTACACGGGGGTGCTCGGTCCGACGGCGGTGCTCGCCGCCGGGGTGGGCGCGATCCTGCTCGGCGGCGTCGTGGCGGGGCTGCTGGTCCTCGCGGGCCGGGCGACGGGGCGAACGGCGCTGCCGTTCGGGCCGGCGATGGTGGCGGCGGCCGCCGGAGTGCTGGTGCTGGCGTGAACGACGAGCGGCCGCCCTCCGCACGGGAGGACGGCCGCTCGGCGTCGTGGCCCGGGAGGCGGCGTCGCGCCGCTCACCGAATCCGCCGGATCACTCCGGGTGGGTCATGGACATGGTGTCCAGGGCCTTGTCCAGCTGCTCCTCGGTGATCTCGCCGCGCTCGACGTAGCCGAGGTCCACGACGGCCTCGCGCACGGTCATCTTGTTCGCGACGGCGTGCTTGGCGATCTTGGCGGCGGCCTCGTAGCCGATCACCTTGTTCAGCGGGGTCACGATGGACGGCGAGGCGCCGGCGAGGAAGGCGCAGCGCTCCTCGTTGGCCTCGATGCCGTCGATCATCTTGTCCGCCATGACGCGCGTCGTGTTGGCCAGCAGGCGGATGGACTCGAGCAGGTTGGCGGCCATCACGGGGATGCCCACGTTGAGCTCGAACGCGCCGTTGGTGGAGGACAGGGCGACGGTGGTGTCGTTGCCGATCACCTGGGCGCACACCATGATCGCGGCCTCGCAGATCACGGGGTTGACCTTGCCCGGCATGATCGAGGAGCCCGGCTGCAGGTCCGGGAGGGCGATCTCGCCGAGGCCGGTGTTCGGGCCGGAGCCCATCCAGCGCAGGTCGTTGTTGATCTTCATGAGCGAGAACGCGATGTTCCGCAGCTGGCCGGAGGCCTCCACGAGGCCGTCACGGTTGGCCTGGGCCTCGAAGTGGTTGCGGGCCTCGGTCAGCGGCAGACCGGTCTCCTCGGCGAGCAGCTCGATCACGCGGGCGGAGAAGCCCTTCGGGGTGTTGATGCCGGTGCCCACGGCGGTGCCGCCGAGCGGGACCTCGGCCACGCGCGGCAGCGCGGACTGGATGCGCTCGATGCCGTAGCGGACCTGCGCGGCGTAGCCGCCGAACTCCTGGCCCAGGGTCACCGGAGTGGCGTCCATGAGGTGGGTGCGGCCGGACTTCACGACGCCGGCGAAGGCCTCCGCCTTCTTCTCGAGGGAGACGGCCAGGTGGTCCAGCGCCGGGACGAGGTCGTTCACGAGGGCGGCGGTGACGGCCACGTGCACGGAGGTCGGGAACACGTCGTTCGAGGACTGGGAGGCGTTGACGTGGTCGTTGGGGTGCACCTCGTCCTCGGAGCCGGCCTCCTTCAGTGCGCGGGTGGCGAGGGTGGCGAGCACCTCGTTGGTGTTCATGTTGGAGGAGGTGCCGGAGCCGGTCTGGAACACGTCGATCGGGTACTGGTCGTCGTGGTCGCCGGCGATGACCTGGTCCGCGGCGGCGACGATGGCGTCCGCGCGCTCCTGCGAGATGATGCCCAGCTCGGCGTTCGCCTTGGCCGCGGCCTTCTTGACCTGCGCGAGGGCGTGGATGTGGGCGGGCTCGAGGCCCTTGCCGGAGATCGGGAAGTTCTCCACGGCGCGCTGGGTCTGTGCACGGTAGAGCGCGTTCACCGGCACCTTCACCTCGCCCATGGTGTCGTGCTCGATGCGGAACTGCTGATCGGTGTTCTCTGCGGTCATGGTCACATCCTAGGACGGCGTGGGCGCCCGGTGCCGCACCGGACGCCCGACGTCGTCAGACCGCCAGGTCGCCGTGCACGCGGCCCGGTCGCGCGGTGCCCTCGGACAGCGAGTAGGTGAGCCCGACGACGGCGGTGCGCCCCGACTCGACGGCCGCGCGGACGGACTGCGAGGTCTCCAGGAGGTGGTCGCAGGTCTGGTCCACGTGCTCGGCCACGAACTCGTCGACCTCCTCCAGTCCGCGGCGGCGCCCGGCCAGCACGGACGGGATGATGCGCTCCACGAGGGGGCGCACGAACCCGCGCGGCATGGTGCCGGAGATGTAGGACTCGACCGTCGCCGTGACGGCGCCGCACGAGTTGTGGCCCAGGACGATGACGAGCGGGATCTCCAGCACGTCCACGCCGTACTCGATGGAGCCCAGCACGGCGTCGTCGATCACGTGGCCGGCCGTGCGCACCACGAACACGTCGCCGAGGCCGAGGTCGAAGATGATCTCGGCCGCCAGGCGCGAGTCGGCGCAGCCGAAGATCACGGCGACCGGGGCCTGACCGGCGGTCAGGTCGCTGCGCCGCTCGGCGTTCTGGTTCGGGTGGCTCGGCTCGCCCGCCACGAAGCGGCGGTTGCCCTCGGCGAGGACCTCCCACGCCTCGGCGGGGGTCAGGTCGGAGGTGGGGACGACGACGTCGGGGGCCGGCGTCGTCTCGGGGCGGGTGTGGGGGGTCATCGGGTCTCCTTCGCGACGCCGTGCGCCAGGTCTTCGAGGACGGCCTGGTCGCCGGTGGTGGTCAGCACCACGGTGCTGCCGTCCACCTCCGCCACGAGCCGTCGCTCCGGCTTCTTCGGATCGGCGTGGAGGTCCCACGCGATCCCGTCGATCTCGATCGTCTCCGACGTCGGGACCTGGTCCACCCGCAGGCTCACCCAGGTGGGGTCGACGTCCTCGGCCTGCTGCAGGCCCGCGAACACCGTGTCCGTGACCACCCAGCCGACGTCCCACGTGGAGACGCCGTCCAGCTTCTGCAGGCGGGCGTAGTTGGCGTACCAGGACTCCGGTACCTCGGGCGCCAGGGCCGGCAGGTCGCCGTCGTCGTGGGGGACCGTGGCGGCCTCGGCGGCGACGTCGACGCGGTCCTCGCGGGGCCGCTGCGGCGGCTCCGGGTTGAGCAGGAGGACCACGGCCACGATCGCCAGCAGAGCCACCAGGGAGAGCACCATGGCCATCCACGGCTGCCGGGCCCGCTGCGCCTGCTTGGCGGTCAGGACGGGGCGGGGGGCGGGGGAGTGGGGGTCGGCGGAGCTCACGGTCAGCATTGTGCCACCCGCGGGAGACCGCCCCCGTAGGATGAGGACCGGGGCAGAGCCGCCCTCACGCCCCGTCCCGTGCGGACGGAGCGCCGCGAGCAAGGATCGGAGCAGCGATGACCAGCGCGTCCTCGGAGAAGACCGGCTACGAGAATCACGTCCCGGACCGCAACCTGGCCATGGAGTTGGTGCGGGTGACCGAGGCGGCGTCCATCGCCGCGAGCCCCTGGGTGGGTTACGGGGACAAGAACAAGGCGGACGGCGCCGCGGTGGACGCGATGCGCGCGTTCATGGACACCGTGGCCATGGACGGCACCGTGGTGATCGGCGAGGGCGAGAAGGACGAGGCCCCCATGCTGTTCAACGGCGAGCAGGTCGGCGACGGCTCCGGCGCCGCCGTGGACGTGGCCGTGGACCCGATCGACGGCACCCGCCTGACCGCCATGGGCTACAACAACGCGCTCTCCGTCTTCGCGGTGGCCGAGCGCGGCACCATGTTCGACCCGTCGGCCGTGTTCTACATGGACAAGCTCGTGGTGGGCCCCGAGGCCGCCGACTTCGTGGACATGCGCCTGCCGGTGAAGCAGAACGTGAACCTCGTGGCCAAGGCCCTGGACAAGCCCGTCTCGCAGGTGACCGTGTGCGTGCTGGACCGCCCCCGCCACGAGGGCCTGGTCAAGGAGATCCGCCAGGCCGGCGCCCGCGTGAAGTTCATCCTGGACGGCGACGTCGCCGGCGCCATCGCCGCCGCCCGCCCGGACACCGGCGTGGACATGATGATGGGCATCGGCGGCACCCCCGAGGGCATCGTCACCGCGTGCGCGATCAAGGCCACCGGCGGCATCATCCAGGGTCGCCTGGCCCCCACCGACGACGCCGAGAAGCAGAAGGCCCTCGACGCCGGCCTCGACCTCGACGCGGTGCTGACCACGAACGAGCTGGTCACCTCCGACCACTGCTACTTCGCGGCCACCGGCATCACCGACGGCGACCTGCTGCGCGGTGTGCGCTTCGCCGACGGCCGCGTGCACACGCAGTCCATCGTGATGCGCTCGTCGTCCGGCACGGTCCGCACCGTGGACGCCGAGCACGACGTGAAGAAGTGGTCCAAGTGGCTGGGGGACCGCGACGCCCGCTGAGCCCGCGGGCCGGTCTGCCGGGCTCAGCCCCGCGGCAGGCCGGCCACGTGCACCGTCGCCGGGGCGCCGGCCGCGGCGCGGACGGCCAGCGGGCCGGACGCCGTCTCCGCTGCGGGCAGGAACACGGCCTCGCCCGGGCCCAGCTCGATCTCCTGGCCTGCCAGGGCCAGGCTCGCCGTGCCGCGGGTGACCACCGCGATCCCGGGCCCGTGCACGTCGAGCCCGTGGACGGCGTCGTCCTCGAGCGTGGCCTGGAGCAGCTCGAACTCCTCGAACGGCGGGCGGAAGGCCACCACGGAGTCGGCCACGCGCTCGGGCTCGGTGGAGGGCACCGGCAGCGCCTCGAAGGTGACCACGCGGCGCAGCTCGGGCACGTCCACGTGCTTCGGGGTGAGCCCGCCGCGCAGCACGTTGTCCGAGGCGGCCATGACCTCCACGCCCAGCCCGTGCAGGTACGCGTGCACGTTGCCGGCGGGCAGATGGATGGCCTGACCCGGGGCCAGGTCCACGCGGTTGAGCAGGACGGCCACCACCACGCCGGGGTCGTCCGGGTGGTGCTGGGCGGCCTCGAGGGCCGTGGCCAGCGAGGGGTCGCGCTCGGCCAGGTCCGGCGCGGCCCGCAGCACGTCCACGACCTGCGCCACGGCGCCGGGGGCGCCCCACACGGAGTCCGGGTCGAGGATCGAGGTGAACGCGTCCTCGAGGTCCCCGGCGGCGAGGGTCTGGCTGATCCGGGCGGCGGCGACGGCGACGGCGGACGTGTCCCCGTCCGCCCGCTCCGTGAGGGCGCGGGCCAGGGCCTCGAAGCTGTCCGAGGAGACCTCGGGGGAGCGGAAGCCGCACATCGCCGCGAAGGGGGTCAGGGCGAGCAGCATCTCCGGCTTGTGGTTCGCATCCTTGTAGTTGCGCTCCGGGGCGTCGGCCGGCACGCCGGCCGCCTCCTCCGCGGCGTGGCCCGCGCGGGCCTGCTCCAGGGTGGGGTGCGCCTGGATGGACAGCGGGGCGCCCGCGGCGAGCAGCTTCATGAGGAAGGGCAGACGGCCCTCCGGTGCGGCGGGCCCGAGACAGCGCTCGGGGTCCCCGGCCACCACCTCGTCCAGGCCGACGTGGGCGCCGTCCGCCACGACGGCGACGCACGGGGCGCCCGGATGGTCGCCCAGCCACAGCTCGGCCTCGGGGCGGCCGGTGGGCTCGCGTCCCTGCAGGTCGGCGAGGAGCGTGGGGGAGCCCCAGGCGTAGTCACGGATCACGGGCTTCAGGACGTGCATGCGCCCAGCCTAGGTCAGCCCGTCGGCCCGCGCGCCGCGCCTCACGGGGCGGGGATGCACAGCCCGTTGGTCGAGGACGCGTGGTTCAGCACGTCCTCCTGGCCCAGGTCCTCGGCCGTCATCAGGTCCTCGGCGGTGAAGGGCTCGCCGTCGGAGCGGGTCGGCGGGGCCGGCCACGTGGCCGGGTCGTCCTCGTCGACGTCGGGGGTCTGCGTCTCCTGCGCGACGACGGCCAGCACGGTGAGCAGCGGCGTCGCCGAGACCCCGGTCGGCTCCGATCCGGCGGTTGCGGACTCATCGGCCAGCATCTCGTCCACGCGGCGGTGGACGAGGTCGTAGTCGGGGTAGGTGGTGAAGTGGGTGCCCGTGTCGCCGAAGTCGGGCGGGCCGATGGTCAGCCGCCGCATCTTCTGGCCGCGCGAGCGCTCGGCGAGGTCCGCGAACGTGCCGAGCTGGGACTGCGGCAGGTCGGTGGTCACGATCTGCTCGCCCGCCGCGAGGATCCCCTCGAAGCGGGTGAGCACGGTGGCGGGGCTGAACTGCTCCAGCATCGCCGCCTGCATGCACTGCTGCCGGCGGATGCGGGCGTAGTCGGTGGACCAGTGCCGGGAGCGGGCGAAGGCGAGCGCGTCGTCGCCGTTGAAGTGGTGGGTGCCCGGCTCCCACCAGATGTTGCCCCAGGCGCCGTCGGGCCGGACGCCGCGGTGCACCACGTAGCCGCCGCTGACGACGTCCACCCCGCCCATGGCGTCGATCAGCTGGGCGAAGCCGCCCATGTCCATGAGGGCGTAGCCGGAGACGTCCAGGCCGAGGATGCCGCCGGCGGCGTCCTTCATGGCCTCGGCGCCGGGGTGTTCGGCGTCCGGGTAGAGGTCTGCGTGATGCTCCTCCACGTCCGTGTAGAGGGCGTTGAGGATGCACTCGTCGCCGCAGTCGAAGCCGTTGGGGTACACGTCCCACAGCGGGGAGCCCTCGACGAACGGCGCGTCCTGGAGATTGCGGGGCAGGGAGAACATCACGATGGCGCCGGTGCGGGCGTCCACGGAGACCACGTGCATGGAGTCCGGGCGCAGCCCCTGGCGGCCCTCGCCGGCGTCCGCGCCCAGGACCAGGATGTTGTAGCGGCCCTCGGCCTCCGGGACGGCCGGCCCCTCCTGGAAGACCTCGCCGAGCGCCCCGCGGCTCGTGTTCGCCGCCCAGCCGCCGTAGAGCAGGGCGCCGCTGGTGAGCACGAGCGCGAGCGCGGTGACCGCCGCCGTGATCTTCCGCGCGCCGGGGGCGAGCAGGTGCGGCCGGATCAGCCGGAACGTGTCCACCCACAGCACCGCCCAGCCCACCGCCAGCGCCGCCAGGACCACCGCCAGCCCGAGCAGCACGCCGTCCCGGGCCATGAGCGAGATCAGGCTCGCGCGGGAGACCAGCCACCACAGCAGCCCGAGGATCAGCACGGCCCACACGGTGACGGTGACCCGCAGCGCCACGCGGCCGAGCCGGCGGCTGCCGGCGACGAGCTGGGCGCCGCCGGGGACCAGCAGGGTCAGGGCGGTGAGGATCAGCGCCCGGCGGGTGCGCTCGGTGGGGGAGGCGACGCGTGGATCTCGGAGCGGGTCGGGCTGCGCGTGACCGGCGGGCACGGATCCGGTGGCGGGTGACATCAGCGGTCGGCGGCCATCCGCTCGCGCAGGCGGGCCCCCTTGGCCCGGGCCTGGGCGTTGAGCTCGTCGGCGTGCTCGGCGAGGGCGGCGCGCAGGCGGTCGCCCTCCGCGGTGTCGGCCGAGGCGAGGATGCGGGCGGCCAGCAGGCCGGCGTTGCGGGCGCCGTCGATGGAGACGGTGGCCACCGGCACGCCGGCGGGCATCTGGACGATCGAGAGCAGGGAGTCCATCCCGTCCAGGCTCTTGAGCTTCACGGGTACGCCGATCACGGGCAGGGGGGTGACGGCGGCGAGCATCCCGGGCAGGTGGGCCGCGCCGCCCGCGCCGGCCACGATCACGCGGATGCCGCGCTCGTGCGCGCGGGCGCCGAACTCCACCATCTCGTGGGGCATGCGGTGCGCGGAGACCACGCCGACCTCGACGGGCACGTCGAGCTCGCGCAGGGCCTCGGCGGCCGCGCTCATCACGGGCCAGTCGGAGTCGGAGCCCATCACGACGGAGACGACCGGGGCGTCGTCCTGGAGGGGCTGGGCGGGGGTCTGGGGCGTGGCGGTCATGGGCGGGCCTCCGTCTCGGTGCCGGTGGTGGGGGCGTCGTCGCGCAGGAGTGCGGCGGCGGACTCGGCGGTCCGCACGGCCTCCTCGAGGCTGAGGCCGTGGTCCGCGACGACGTTGACGTGACCGACCTTGCGGCCCGGGCGCACGTCCTTGCCGTAGAGGTGGACCTTGGCCTGCGGGTGGGCGGCGAGGGCCGCGACGCTGCCGGCGTGCAGGTCCTCGCGGGCGCCGCCGAGGACGTTCTTCATCACGACGCCGGCCCCGCGGGGGGCCGTCTCGCCCAGCGGCAGGTCGAGCACGGCGCGGACGTGCTGCTCGAACTGGCCGGTGACGGCGCCGTCCATGGACCAGTGGCCGGAGTTGTGGGGGCGCATGGCCAGCTCGTTCACCTGGAAGCCCGGGCCGACCCCCGGCGTCTCGAACAGCTCGACCGCGAGCATGCCGGTGACGTCCAGCTCCTCGGCGAGGCGGACGGCCGCGGCGGTCGCGGCCGCGGCGACGGCCGGGTCGAGGTCCTGGGCCGGGGCGACCACGAGGTCGCACACGCCGGCCACCTGGACCGAGTCGACGACGGGGTAGACGGCCACCTCACCGGAGGGGGTGCGCGCCACCTGCGCGGAGAGCTCACGGGAGAAGGGGACGAGGGCCTCGGCCAGCAGCGGGGCGATGCCGGCGCCGAGCCACGCGGCCAGGGTGCCGTCCGCGGCGGAGGTGCGGGCGTCGTCGGCGTCGTCGAGCTTGAGCACGCCCTTGCCGTCGTAGCCGCCGCGGGCGGTCTTGAGGATCATGGGCCAGCCGTGCTCGTCGCCGAAGGCGAGGACGGCCTCGAGGTCGTCGACCGGCGCCCACGCCGGGTTCGGCAGGCCCAGCCGCTCGACGGCGGCGCGCATGACCAGCTTGTCCTGGGCGTGCTGCAGCGCCTCGGGGCCGGGGCGCACGGCGACGCCGGCCTCCTGCAGGGCCCGCAGGTGCTCGGTGGGCACGTGCTCGTGGTCGAAGGTGACCACGTCCACCGTGGCCGCGAACGCGCGCAGGTCCGCCAGGTCCGCGTGGTCGCCGACCACGTGGGGGGCGACCTGGGCCGCTGACGCGTCCGGGGCCTCCGCGAGCACGCGGAAGGGCACGCCGAGCTCCGCGGCCGCGCCCGCCATCATGCGGGCCAGCTGCCCGCCACCGATCACACCGAGTCGAGGGGAAGTCACCCGCACAGGGTAGTCGGACCGGCTGAGAACTCCGTCACGGAGGGGCGGCCGACGCCGGATCCGAGGAGGTCGCGCGCCGGGGGCGCGGCTACAGTGTTCCCCAGCCCTGCGCGGGTCCGGCCCGCGTGCACACCCCCGTCCCGAACCGAGGAGTCCACGCCCATGCTGTCCGATCTCTGGGGCCGCCTGACCGGGATGGCCTCCCTGCTGTGGCGGGAGGTGGCCAAGTTCGGCACCGTCGGTGCGGCCGCGTTCGTGGTGGACTCGCTCGTCTTCTGGTGGATGATGACCGGCCCGCTCGAGGGGTCCAACGTCAAGGCCAAGATCGTGGGCGGCGTCGTCGCCACCCTGTTCAGCTGGGTCGCCAACCGCTACTGGACGTTCCGGGACAAGCGCTCCTCGAACAAGACGCGCGAGCTCGTGATGTTCCTGGTCATGAACGCGATCGGGCTGGGCATCCAGGCCGGCTGCGTGGCGGTCGCGCAGTACCTGATGGGTGTGACGGACCCGACCGGCCTGTTCATCGCCGGCAACGTGATCGGCCTGTTCTTCGGCACCGTGTTCCGCTACTTCGCCTACCGGTTCTGGGTGTTCAAGGAGAAGCTGGACGTGGAGCCCGGCTTCGCCAACGACCTCGCGATCATCACCGGTCAGATGCCCGTGCTGCGCGAGGACCAGCTGCCTCCGCACGGCCGGCACGAGGCCCGGGACCGGCCCGCCGAGCGCGGGCATCGGGCCGACGGCCCGGCCCGGCACCGCGCCCCCGACGCTGGGGTCTGAGCGTCCCGGCCTGACCCCGCCGCCCCGTCAGGGGCGCACGGTCACCGCCCGGCCCGCGTCCCACGCCTCCAGCGCGGCCCGCACTCCCGCCCACGTCAGGCGGGGGCGCGGGCCGTCGTCGTCCGGGGCGACGTCGGCCCCGGCCGGGATCGACGCGGGCCGCACGTGATCCACGGGGCCGGGCAGGGCATCCGGCTGGGCGCGGATCTCGGCGGCCACGTCCACGACGGCCGGATCGGCGGCCGGGCCGTCGAACTCGGGCTCGAGGCCGCGCGGCAGGGCGACGGCGAACACGGTCACGGACGGGTCCGGCCACGCCTCGGGCCGGTCCGTGAGGACGGCGGCGGGGGAGTCGCCCTCGAGGGCGGGCTCGGCCTCGGCGCAGAGCACGCCGAGGGCGAGGGCGTGGGAGAGCCAGTGGACGGGCAGGTCCAGGGCGACGGCGTCGCCCGCCCCCACGCCCTCGGCGCCGAGCAGGCCCGCGAACTTGGCGGCCCAGTTCACGGTCACACGGCCCGAGAGCTCGATGCGCTGGTCCACCGCGCCGGGCTCGTCCGGGGCCCCCGGCTCCTGGACGAGCGCGGGCCGCGGGGAGGAGGCGAGGCGGTGCACGAGGGGGCCGGTGGACCGGGGTGCGGAGAGGGAGACCATGGGCCCAGTGTGGCACCCGTTCGGTTTGACTCGGCATGAATCACACCGATGTAATGAACCCGGGCCAACGGTCCCGCCAGGAGGGGCCCGCCGGCGTGCCCGGCACCCGCGCGGACCGCATGGTCACCCGGCCCACAGCCGCCACGTCGATCCCGGGAAGAGGCGTCACACATGGAGCAGACCCAGCGAGTCGAGGACGCGCACCGCGCCGATCCCGCGCCGGCACCTCGTCCGCGGAGCGTTCCCAGCGACTGGTTCCTCGACCCCGCCGACCCGCAGGCCGGCGTCTCCGGCGCGAGCCTCGAGGACCAGGCGACCGCCTTCCTCACCGCCCACGACCTCGACCGCGAGACCGGCACCCCGGCCGCCACCGTCACCGCCCTCTTCCCCGGTGACGAGCGTCCGGTCGAGGCCGTGCCCGTCTCCGCCGACTGGGCCGCCATCCCGGGCGTGACCACCGAGCCCGTCGAGGGCGAGCTGGCCTGGCAGGCGGACGCCCTGTGCGCGCAGACGGACCCCGAGGCGTTCTTCCCGGAGAAGGGCGGCTCCACGCGGGACGCCAAGCGCGTGTGCGAGGCCTGCACCGTCAAGGACGCGTGCCTGGAGTACGCCATGGCGAACGACGAGCGCTTCGGCATCTGGGGCGGGCTCTCCGAGCGCGAGCGTCGCCGCCTGCGCCGCGCCCGCGCCTGACGCACGGCGCCCGTCCACCGGGCGCGGTGCCCGGTGCGGACCGCCCGGCCCGGGCTCAGCCGCGGCCCCAGCTGGGGTCGAGCACCTGCGGGTCCACGCCCAGCGCGTCGGCGCAACGGCTCAGCGCCACCCCGTAGACGGCCCCCTCGAGGTCGGCCGGGTCGGCCGCGTCCCGCAGCGGCCGCTCGAACAGGGTGATCAGCACCCCGTCCCGGCCCTGCCGCTCGGCCCGCGCGAACAGCGCCTCCTCATCCCGTTCCCGGCCGGCGTGCAGCTCGCGCAGCCGCTCGTCGAGCCGGTCCGGGATGCGCTCCACCCGCGCGGTCACGTGCCGCAGCCCGGGCGCGTCCAGGGAGCCCAGCCGGTCCACCGCCTTCTCGACGGCGGTCAGCAGCGCCTCGCCCCGGCCCCGCTCCGAGCGTGCACCGAACGGGCGCGGATGCCGCAGCCCTCGGCCACGGCGGTCCCGACCGCCGCGCCCCGCGGGTGAGGAGACGCCGGCCTCGGCCGGGCCGCCCTCGACGCCCGGCTCGGCCCCCGCGGCGTCGCCCGCCCGGAACGGCAGGGGGTCGAGGGGATCGGAGGAGGCGGACGCGGTCATGCGCGCCATGGTAGGCCACCGCTCCGGGCCGTCCGCCGAGTAGGGTGGCGGGCGTGGGACCCATGCGACGCTGCAGCAAGACCGGATGCCAGAGCCCTGCCCTGGCCACGCTGACGTACAACTACGCGGACTCGCAGGTGGTCATCGGGCCCCTGTCGCGCCGGGCGGAGCCGCACACGTACGACCTCTGCGGCGAGCACGCTCGGCGCACCACGGCCCCGCGCGGCTGGGAGGTGCTGCGGCTGGAGCTGCCCGAGCACTACGAGGCCGTCGACGCGGACGGCGGCGTGCGCACGGTCCCCACCCGGCCCATGGCCGTCCCGCCGGCCCGCCCCGGGCTGCGCGTGGTGCGTGACGGGGACTGACGCGGCGCGTCTCGTGCCGTCCGGGGCATCGCTAGGCTGGAGGACATGACTGAGACCTCCGCAGAGTTCCGCACCCCCGACGTCGACCCGGCCTTCGCCAACCGCACCACCGTGCCCGGTGCCTCGTTCGACTTCACGGTCCGGGACCTGTCCCTGGCCGAGGCGGGCCGCCACCAGATCCGCCTGGCCGAGCACGAGATGCCGGGGCTGATGTCCCTGCGCGAGGAGTACGGGGAGGCCCAGCCGCTGAAGGGCGCCCGCATCGCCGGCTCCCTGCACATGACCGTGCAGACCGCCGTGCTCATCGAGACCCTCATCGCCCTCGGCGCCGAGGTCCGGTGGGCCTCCTGCAACATCTTCTCCACGCAGGATGAGGCCGCGGCCGCCGTCGTCGTGGGCTCGGGAACCCCCGAGGACCCGCAGGGCGTGCCGGTGTTCGCCTGGAAGAACGAGTCCCTCGAGGACTACTGGTGGACCGCCTCGCAGATCCTCACCTGGCCGGGCGCGGACGAGGATCCGGAGCGCGGCCCCAACATGATCCTGGACGACGGCGGCGACGCCACCCTGCTGGTGCACAAGGGCGTCGAGTTCGAGGCCGCGGGCGCCGTGCCCAGCGCCACCGAGGACGATCCCGAGGAGTACCGGATCATCCTCGAGACGCTGCGCCGCTCGCTGGCCCGCGACCCGCAGCACTGGACCCGCACCGCCGGCACCCTGCGCGGCGTCTCCGAGGAGACCACCACGGGCGTGCTGCGCCTCTACCAGCTGGCGCAGGAGGGCCGCCTGCTCTTCCCGGCGATCAACGTGAACGACGCCGTGACCAAGTCCAAGTTCGACAACAAGTACGGCATCCGCCACTCCCTGCCGGACGGCATCATGCGCGCCACGGACGTGCTGATCGGCGGCAAGGTGGCTGTGGTCTGCGGCTACGGCGACGTCGGCAAGGGCGCCGCCGAGGCCCTGCGCGGCCAGGGTGCCCGCGTGATCGTCACGGAGATCGACCCGATCTGCGCGCTGCAGGCCGCGATGGACGGCTACCAGGTGGCCCGCCTCGAGGACGTGGTGGGCGAGGGCGACATCTTCGTCACCACCACCGGCGGCAAGGACATCATCATGGCCGAGCACATGGCCGCCATGAAGGACAAGGCCATCGTGGGCAACGTCGGCCACTTCGACAACGAGATCGACATGGCCGGCCTGGCCCGCATCCCCGGCGTCGTGAAGACGGAGATCAAGCCGCAGGTCCACGAGTGGACCCTGGACGGCGGCACGGAGGCCGAGCGCAGCATCATCGTGCTCTCCGAGGGCCGCCTGCTGAACCTCGGCAACGCCACCGGCCACCCCTCGTTCGTGATGAGCGCGTCCTTCACCAACCAGGTGATGGCGCAGATCGAGCTCTTCGGCGGCTCCACGGGCACCGGCGCCCTGACCGGCGAGCACTACGAGAAGCGCGTCTACACGCTGCCCAAGGTGCTGGACGAGAAGGTCGCCCGCCTGCACCTGGACGCCCTCGGCGTCGGGCTGACCGAGCTGACCAAGGCCCAGGCCGAGTACCTCGGCGTGGACGTGGCCGGCCCCTACAAGGCCGACCAGTACCGCTACTGATCCCCGGCGCCCGCGGGCGGACGGACCCACTCGAGAGAGGCACGAGCATGGCTTCCCATCAGGCCGGCCGCGGGCGCGACGAGCGCGCCGGGGCGGAGGACTTCGATTCCGGGCTGGACTACGGCGCGTTCGTCGAGGACGACGCCGCAGACGACCCGAACCGCACCCAGGCGCTGCCCGCCATGGGCCGGGACGACGACGGCGGCGCCCAGCACACCTCGGCGCTCAGCCCCGAGGACCTCGCCGCGCTGCGCGGCGGGGACGCGGCGGCCGCGGACCGACGCGACGCCGGCCGCCCGGCCGCGGACGCCGACCGCGACATCGTCGCTTCCCGGGCCGTGCCCGAGGGCGGCCGGCGGCCGCTGCCCGGCGCCGACGAGCTCGGCCCGCTGAGCGCCGCCGTCGGGGCCCGCCCGGCGGGGTCGAGCACAGCCGCCCCGGTCGACCGCTACCCCGAGGACGGCACCGCCGCCCCCGTGGCGCAGGCGGCGGCCCTGCAGGGGCCCACGCCGGAGGAGCGCGCGCGCCTGCCCAAGGCGGGCCCGCGCCTGGCGCAGGTGCTGCTGGCGATCCTCGCCCCGCTCGCCCTGCTGCTGGCGGCCGTCCGCCTCGTGGCGAGCCCGGTGTTCCTGTGGCTGGAGTACCACCGGCCCGGGTTCCCCGCGGACCGGTTCGGCTTCACCCTCGCCGACCGCATGCACTACGGCTCCGCCGGGCTGGACTACGTGACCAACCTGGCCGGGCCGCGATACCTCAGCAGCCTCACGCACCAGGGCGCGCCGCTGTTCACCGAGGTCGAGGTCGACCACATGACGGATGTGAAGACCGTGCTGTGGATCGCCGCCGCGGCGCTCGTGGTGCTCCTGGTGGTGTGCGCCCTGCTCATCGCGTCCCTGCTGCGCACCAGCCCCGGCGGGGTGCGCCGCGCCCTGTTCGCCGGTGCCGTGTGGCTGCCGCTCGCGGTGATCGCGCTCGCGGTCATGGCGGTGCTGGGCTGGGAGACGTTCTTCGCTGGCTTCCACTCGCTGTTCTTCGCGGACGGCACGTGGACGTTCTCCGTGCGGGACGCCCTCATCCGCCTCTACCCCCAGCAGTTCTGGGTGGACGCGGCCGTGGTGGTCGGGCTGGTGACCCTGCTGGCGTCCCTCGTGACGCTCGTGGTCACGTGGCCCACGCGCCGCCGTCGTGAGCTGAGCGCGGACCGCCGCGAGCAGCTGCTGCGGACCCGCCTGCGGTGGGCCCGGGAGGACGACGCCGTGGTGCGCTGACCGCCGCCGGACGGCACCGGGAACGGGCCGGGAGGACGAGGCGTCCTCCCGGCCCGTCGTCGTCCGGGGGCGCGGGGTCAGCGACGGTAGAGGGCCTCGACGTCCTCGGCGTGGTCCTCGATCACCTGGGCCCGCTTGAGCTTCTGGGACTGGGTGACGTGCCCGGAGTCCTCGGTGAACGGGTGGTCCAGGATGCGGAAGCGGCGGATGGACTCGGCGCGGGAGACGCCCCCGTTGACCTGGTCCACCGCCTCCTGGATCGAGGCCAGCACGGTGGGGTCCGTCGCGGCCTCGGCCGGCGTGAGGCTGAGCTCGCGGTCCAGGGCCCACTGGGTGAAGGCCTCGGTGTCCAGGGTGATGAGGGCGCCCACGAACGGGCGGTTCTCGCCGACCACCACGACGTGCTCGATGAGCCGGTGCTGGCGCAGCGCCTCCTCCATGGGCGTGGGGTACACGTTCTTGCCGCCGGCGGTGATGATCACGTCCTTCTTGCGGCCGGTGATCCGCAGGAAGCCGTGCTCGTCCAGCGCGCCGATGTCCCCGGTGCGGAAGAAGTCGTCCTCCATGGCCTCCGCCGACGCCTTGGGCATGCCGTGGTAGCCGTCGAACACCACGGGGCCGCGGATGAGGATCTCGCCGTCCTCGGCGATCTTCACCGTCACCCCGGCCACGGGCAGGCCCACGGTGCCCACCCGGTGCGCGCCGGGGATGTTCACGGTGGCCGGCGCGGTGGTCTCCGTGAGGCCGTAGCCCTCCACGATCGGGATGCCGGCGCCGCGGAAGAAGTGCACCAGCTCCGGGGAGAGGGCGGACGCGCCGGACACGCACGAGATCACCTCGCCGCCGAGGGCCTCCCGGATCTTGCGGTAGACCAGCCGGTCGAACAGCGCGCGCCGGGCGCGCAGCAGGGCCGAGGGGCCGGGGCCGTCCCCGAACTCGGCCTCGTCGACGGCCGTGGACCACTCGATGGCGGTGCGCTTGGCGGCCGCGTAGATCGGCCCGGTGCCGCTCTTCTGGGCCTTGGCCTCGATGCCGGCCTCGACCTTCTCGAACACGCGCGGCACGGCCAGCAGCCACGTGGGGTGGAAGGAGGCGAGGTCGCCGAGCAGCGTGGCCGGGGAGCCGGAGTGGGCCACCTGGATGCGGGCGTACAGGCAGATGACCTGGACGGCGTGGGCGAGCACGTGGGCCAGCGGGAGGAAGAGCAGGGTGCGCGACGTCGTCGTCGGGGACCACTGGACCACCTCGCGCGCGAAGTGCAGCACGTTGATGGCCGCGCCCACGAAGTTGCCGTGCGTGATCACGGCGCCCTTCGGGCGGCCGGTGGTGCCGGAGGTGTAGACGATCGAGGCGGGGCTGGCGAGGGTCGCCAGGGAGCGGGCGTGCTCGACGGCGTCGTCCGACACGAACGCGCCGGCCTCGGCCAGCTCCGCCAGCCCAGCGTCCGTCAGCGGGAACGTCGCCACGTCCACGCCCGCGTGCCCGGCGGCCTCGGCGACACGCTCGCCGAGCTCCTCGCTGCCGACGGCGACCACCCGCAGGCCCGAGTCCGTGACGATGTGCTCCACCTGGTGGGCCGAGGAGGTCTCGTAGATCGGCACGGAGACGGCGCCGGCGAACCACACGGCCTGGTCGAGGACGGCCCACGCGTAGGAGGTGGGGGAGAACAGGCCCACCCGGTCCCCGGGCTGGACGCCGCGGGCGATGAGGCCGGCCGCCACGGCGCGCACTTGGGTGAGGAACGCGGTGAAGTGGACGTCCACCCAGCCGCCCGCGCCGTTGCGCACGGCGTACACGGGGGCGTCCGGCCGGTCGGCACAGGAGGTGACGATCAGGTCCGTGATGTTGGAGTCCGCCGGCGGCATGCCGACGAGCTCGGTGGCGGACTCATGGACGGGGCTCTGGTTCTGCACGGTCCGAGCGTATCCATTTCCGGGCGTGCGGCGCGCGGTCGGGCACGCCCGCGCCCGGGACGTGGCCGTCAGATCCAGCTGCTGAACCACATCCGCCAGCGCCACTGGTCGTACGAGATGACGTCGCCGATCCACACGGGCAGGAAGAACAGGGACACGGCGACGGCGATCGTCACGTACGCCAGCACCAGGGCCGAGCCCCAGCGGGGCCCGGGCCGGCGGCCCGGCCGCAGCAGCAGCGAGAGCGCCAGGGCGATCATCATCACGAGGAAGGGCTCGTAGGCGATCGTGTAGAAGAAGAACATGGTCCGCTCGGGCCACAGGAACCACACCAGCTGCCCGGCCGCGTAGGCGCCGAGCAGGGCGCCGGCCCGCCAGTCCCGGTGGCGCACCAGCAGCCACACGCACACGAGGACGGCGGCCAGGCCCGTCCACCACACGAACGGGTTGGCGATGTCCGTGATGGCCGACGAGCACGCGCCCGCGGCGTCCGCCGGGCAGATCCCCTCGCCGGGCTCTGCGCCCTCGTAGTAGTAGCTCACGGGCCGGCCCATGAACGGCCAGGTCCACGGGTTGGCGGCGTAGTCGTGGGGGCTGGTGAGGCCCTGGTGGAAGGTCGTGGACTCCTCGTGGTAGTGCCACAGGGAGCGCAGCGGGCCGGGGACCAGCCCGGCGAGCAGGCCCTCCGGCGGGTTGTCCCGGTGCCAGTCCCGGTAGTAGCCGCCCTCCGTGACGAACCAGCCGGTCCACGAGGCCAGGTAGGCGACCAGGCCGCCGCCCACCACGGCCACGAACGCGTACAGGCCGTCCTTCTCGACGCCGGCCCACGCCCAGTGCCGCACCCCGGCGGTCCGGCGTGCGGACATGTCCCACAGGACCGTGAGCAGGCCGAAGGCCGCCATGAACGCCAGCCCGGAGAGCTTCACGGCGCAGCCGGCGCCCAGCAGCACGCCCGCGACCAGTCGCCACGGGCGCCAGCCGAGCCACGGCCCGCTGGCCAGGGCGTCGCGTCCCCGCCGGGCGACGTCGTGGGCGAGCCGCTCCGCGAGCAGCCGCCGCCCGTGGACGCGGTCCGCCAGCAGCGCGGCGAAGGCCGCGAGCACGAAGAACGAGAGGAAGATGTCCAGCAGCCCGATGCGGGACATCACCAGGTGGTGACCCTCCACGGCCAGCAGCAGCCCGGCGACCGCGCCCAGGGACACCGAGCGCAGCAGGTGCTGCGTGGCGAGGGCGACCAGCAGGACGGACAGCGTACCGGCCACCGCGGCGCTGAACCGCCAGCCCACCCCGTTGTCCGGGCCGAACGCGAGCATGCCCAGGCCGATCAGCCACTTGCCCAGCGGCGGGTGCACCACATAGGCGGCCCCCTCGAGCGGCTCCGCCTCGCCGCGCGCGAACGCGTCGTTGACGTCCTCGTCCCACCGCCGCTCGTAGCCGGACTCCAGGAGGGAGTAGGCGTCCTTGGGGTAGTAGGTCTCGTCGAAGATCAGCTGGTCCGGGTGGGCCAGGTTCGTGAACCGCAGCACGCCGGCGATCACCGTGACCAGCAGCGGCAGGATCCAGTGCCACCGCGTCAGGGGCGCCGCACTCACCCCGAGGCGGGCGCGCAGGGCGGCGACGCCGAAGGGGCCGTCGTCGACCGCGACGGCGGCGGGGCGGGAGGCGAGGGCGGTGGCGGGCACGGGCTCCATGCTAGGGGGACGGGTGGACCGCGAGACGTGCACGGTGGCCGGGGCCGTAGGCTCGGGGCAGCCGTCCGTCCGTCGAAAGGTCGTCCCATGCCCGAGGGCCGTATCGTCCTGGCCGCCACCCCCATCGGCAACCTCGGGGACGCGTCCGCGCGCCTGCGTGAGCTGCTGGCGGAGGCGGATGTGATCGCCGCCGAGGACACCCGGACCGCGCGGCGCCTGTGCGCCGGTCTGGGCGTCACCCCGACGGGCAGGGTGGTGGCCCATCACGAGCACAACGAGGCGGCCTCCACCCAGGGGCTGCTGGACCAGGTGCGCGGCGGTGCCACGGTGGCGGTGGTCTCGGACGCGGGCATGCCCACGGTCTCGGACCCGGGCTATCGGCTCGTGGCGGCCGCGGTGTCCGCAGGGCTGCCCGTGACCTGCGCGCCCGGCCCCTCCGCCGTGACCACCGCGCTCGCCCTCTCCGGCCTGCCGACGGACCGGTTCGCCTTCGACGGCTTCGTCCCCCGCAAGGACGGGGAACGACGGCGATGGCTCACCTCCCTGCTGACCGAGGCCCGCACCGTGGTCGCCTTCGAGTCGCCGCAGCGTCTGGCGGACGCGCTGGCCGTCGTCGTGGAGGTCCTCGGTGCGGAGCGGCCGGTGTGCGTGGCCCGCGAGCTCACCAAGCTGCACGAGGAGGTGGTGCGCGGCACCGCGGCCGAGGTGCATGCCTGGGCTGCGGAGCGGCACGCGGGGGAGGGGATCCGCGGGGAGATCGTGCTGGTGATCGGGCCGCCCGCGCCCGGCGCCGAGGGCGAGGCGTCCGAGGCGGACGCCGTCGCCGAGGTGGCGGTGTTGGTGGAGTCCGGCACCCGGCTGAAGGAGGCCGTGGCCGCGGTGGCCGGAGCCCATGGGATGCGGAGCCGGGAGCTCTACCAGGCGGTGCTCGCGGCCAGGGGCTGACACGTCCCCGGCTGCACAGCCAGCAGCGCTTACCGCGTGAACAGTCGATTCACAACGGGCCTCTCAAGCGTGAATAATCACAGATTCCACGACTCGTCGGTTGTGGCAGGACCGCTACTATGTCAGAGTGCCTCATGCCTGTGGAGGTGCCCCAGGTCCCCAGAAGCACCACGAAAGGCTTGGCATGGTCAACGAAACTCGAGCGATCTCGCGCCGACAAGTAACTAAGGGTGTCACCTGGTCCGTCCCGGCGATCGCTGCCACCGCCGCAGCCCCGGCCTTTGCTGTATCGAGCGTTGGCGTGGTTGCCGGCGCAACTCTGTACGCGAACCCGCTCATGACGAAGTACGTCCAGGCGCAAAACGGTACGACCGCGCTCTATCTGAATGCCACACCGGGCGTGGGTATCCCCGATGCCACGGCCTGCCAATCCGTCCAGAACAAGAAGATCTCGATCGTCTACACGGCTCCTGCGGGCATCGTCGACTTCCGCAAGGTCCTGAACGCTCGGAAGGCCGGCACCCCCTACAACACCTACACGAACGGCAGCGTGGGCGACAGCAAGACCTTCTACACGTTGAAGGTCGGGGACCGCTTCGTGACCGGCACCAACCCCGCATACTGGGAAGTCACCAAGCTGGCCTCGGACGGGTCCTCCATCACCCTGACGTATTCAGCACCCATTACCGGCTGCTATTACTACGCACAGCCGTCATTCAATCCCTACTTCTGGGCCAAGGACGTGGCGTCCATGGTCAACCAGGTCCACCTCACCGCGTATATCGGCACGCAGCGCGTCGCGTTCGACACGGGGGCCGCGTCGAACGTTACCTGGTCTGCCGATCGCCTCGAGATCATCGGCCCCAAGACGACGAACTGACTCGAGTCTCTCTCAACCCACGTGTCAGCGAGGGGTGGCTGCAGCCCTCTGCAGCCACCCCTCGCTGCATTCCTGGGCGTTGCTCCCACCTGCTGGAGCCGCCACGAGCCGAGGGCTCGATGGAGTCGTCGGGTGTTCCACCCGGTGACCCAGTCCAGGATCGCGACCTCGATGGCGATCGCGGAGGGCCCTGGTGGCCCGTACCGGTTGCACCAGACCCTCAGTGTCTGCACGCCGACGCCGACTTGGGGTGCGACGGCACGGCTCGACTCCGATCTCGGACCGCCGTCGAGTGCCCGACGGTCGTGAACCATGCGCACAGCACGCTCACGCACCCCGGGACCGAACTTCTCGGGCCTTTCGATTCTTCTTGCTGAGACTCGGGACGAAACCCAGAGCGCTTCACCCCACGGAGGTTCTCCCGATCGTCACCGCGCGACGCTCACCAGCGTCCTGGCGGGGTACAGCTAGGATCGGCCGTGGAGCCGCTGCCGACCGCCGCCGGACGGCGTCGGAATAGCCGTGGCCGTCCACCCGTTTCCTTTCAGGACGCGGGGCGTGCCGCCTCCGACCACCGACCCCGAAAGAGGTGCATCATGACCGTGACCGCTGAGCGCGAGAAGGCGCTGCTGGAGTCCGTCCCCACCGGCCTGCTGATCGACGGCGAGTGGCGCGATGCCTCCTCCGGCAAGACCTTCGACGTGAAGGACCCGGCCACCGGCAAGGTCATCGCGAGCCTGCAGGACGCGAACTCCGACGACGCCATGGCCGCCTTCGACGCCGCCTGCGCCGCGCAGGCCGACTGGGCCCGCACCCCGGCCAAGGAGCGCGCCGACATCCTGCGCCGCGCCTACGATCTGATCAACGAGCGCGCCGAGGACTTCGCGCTGCTGATGACCCTCGAGATGGGCAAGCCGCTCGCCGAGGCCCGCGGCGAGGTCACGTACGGCAACGGCTTCCTGCGCTGGTTCTCGGAGGAGGCCGGCCGCCACTACGGCCGCACCCTGACCGTGCCCGAGGGCACGCTGCGCATGCAGGTGCACCACCGCCCGGTGGGCCCGTGCCTGCTGATCACCCCGTGGAACTTCCCGCTGGCCATGGCCACCCGCAAGGTGGGCCCCGCCGTCGCCGCCGGCTGCACCATGGTCCTCAAGGCCGCCAAGCTGACCCCGCTGACCACCCAGCTGTTCGCGCAGGTGATGCAGGAGGCCGGCCTGCCCAAGGGCGTGCTCAACGTCGTCGCGGGCTCCTCCGCCTCGTCGATCTCCGGTCCGATCCTGCAGGACCGGCGCCTGCGCAAGGTGTCCTTCACCGGCTCCACGCCGGTCGGTGTGCGCCTCATGAAGGACGCCGCGGACAACGTGCTGCGCACCTCCATGGAGCTCGGCGGCAACGCCCCGCTCATCGTCTTCGAGGACGCGGACCTGGACGCCGCCGTCGAGGGCGCCTTCGCCGCGAAGATGCGCAACATGGGCGAGGCCTGCACCGCCGCCAACCGCTTCCTCGTGCACGAGGAGGTGGCCGAGGAGTTCACGCAGAAGTTCGTGGCCAAGCTCGAGGCGCTCAAGCCCCTGCGCGGCACCGACCCGGAGTCCACCCTCGGCCCCATCGTGGACGAGGGCGCGCGCGACGACATCGACCAGCTCGTCCAGGACGCCGTGGCGGCCGGCGGCGAGGTGCTCACCGGCGGCCACAAGATCGAGGGCGACGGCTACTTCTACGCGCCGACCGCGATCAAGGTGGAGAAGGGCAACCCGATCCTCCAGCAGGAGATCTTCGGCCCGGTGGCCCCGATCGTGACCTTCTCCTCCGAGGAGGAGGCCATCGAGATGGCCAACGACACCGAGTACGGCCTCGCCTCCTACGTGTTCACCAAGGATCAGGCCCGGATGTACCGCGTGGCCGAGAGCATCGAGTTCGGCCTCATGGGCTACAACGTGGGCGTCATCTCCAACCCGGCCGCGCCGTTCGGCGGCGTGAAGCAGTCGGGCCTGGGCCGCGAGGGCGGCGCCGAGGGCATCGAGGAGTACACCTCGGTGCAGTACATCGGCATCGCCGACCCGTGGGCGGCCACGAAGGCCTGACCCTCGCGCCGAGCCGTGTCCTCCGGGGGCGGTATCGGGTGGTATCCGACGTGGATACCACCCGATACCGCCCCCGAGGTGTATCAGCGGCCCGGGCTCGGCTCCCTAGAGTGGGGTGCATGGCCCACACATCCGAGACCCCGCTCGCCTACCGCGCCCCCGCCCAGCAGCCGGACGACGACGGCGGCCCGCGCCGGGACGCCCGCGAGGAGAAGTCGGGACGTCGGCGGCGCCTCGAGTACCCGCCCGCACCGGAGCCGCTGCCAGTGCCCGTCGTGGACAACCACACGCACCTCGACTTCCGCGACGGCCTGGTCCGCGTGGACGTCCACCAGGCGATGGACGCGGCGGAGGCCGTGGGCGTGGTCGGTGCGGTCCAGGTGGGCTGCGACGTCGCTTCGGCCCGGTTCACGATCGCGGCGATCGAGGCCGAGCCCCGCCTGCTCGGCGCCGTGGCGCTGCACCCCAACGACGCGGCCCGCCTGGCCGAGCATGGCGAGTTCGAGGAGGCGTTCGCGCAGATCGCGGAGCTCGCCCGCCACCCCCGCGTGCGCGCGGTGGGCGAGACGGGCCTCGACTACTTCCGGACGCAGGACGAGGCCGGCCACGCGGCGCAGCAGGAGTCCTTCCGCCGGCACATCCGACTCGCCCGCGAACTCGGCAAGGCCCTGCAGATCCACGACCGGGACGCGCACGATGACGTCGTCCGGATCCTGCTCGAGGAGGCCGCCGACGGCGGACTGCCCCCGCACGTGGTGTTCCACTGCTTCTCCGGCGGCCCCGACCTGGCCCGCACGTGCACCGAGCACGGCTGGCACATGTCCTTCGCCGGCCCTGTCACCTTCAAGGCCAACGACGAGCTGCGCGAGGCGCTGCAGATCGCCCCGGCCGAGCTGCTGCTCGTGGAGACGGACGCGCCCTTCCTCACGCCGCATCCGCATCGGGGTCGCCCCAACGCGCCCTACCTGATCCCGCTGACCCTGCGGGGCATGGCGGAGACGCGCGGCGACGACGTGGACGCCCTCGCCCGCGCGGTGAGCGAGAACACCGCCCGGGTGTACGGCTCGTTCTGAGCCGATCCAGCCCCGGCCCCTAGGATGGACGACGTGCTGACCCGACTCCTCAAAGCCCGGCTGCCCGAGGGAACGCAGTACCTGGTGGACCGGCCCATGCGGATCCGCCTCGTGTTCGTGGTCCTCGGGTCCGTCCTCGTGGCCGGCCTCGAGATGGTGGCGCTCGCCTCGATCCTCCCGCTGGTCAGCCTGCTGACCTCGGGGGAGCTGGGCTCCCCGGCGCTCGAGGGGCTGCTGGCCCGGTTCGGGGCCGTGACGGTGCCGGAGCAGACGGTGGCCTTCGCCGTCGTGATCGTGCTGGCCTTCCTGCTCAAGGCGATCCTGGTGCTCGCGTTCCGCTGGTGGACCATGGGGTTCACCAATCAGAACCTGATCCGCACGTCCGCCACGCTGCTGCGCTACTACCTGCGGGCCGACTACGGCCTGCACCTGACGCGCACTGTGGGCACCCTGGTCAACAACGTCACCGGCACCTCCAGCATGGCGTACACGGGCGTGGTGAACGCGTCCGTCACGTTCCTCACGGAGGCCGTGACGCTCGTCGCGGTGGCGGTCGTGGTGGGCGTCTCCATGCCGCTGACGGGGCTCGGGATGGCCCTGTACTTCCTCGCCGTCGCCTGGGTGATCAAGACCGTGATCCGCCGCCCGGCCTCCCGCCTGGGCTGGACCCTGGTGACCGCGGGGGAGCGGGCCAACACGGCGGCGCTGCAGGGCCTGGAGAACTACAAGGACGTGAAGATCCGCGGCAACGACTCGGCCTTCATGGAGGAGTACCGCGCGGCCCGCATGGAGAGCGCCGAAGCCACGCGGCTCAAGATGATTCTCACGATGATGCCGCGCTACGTGCTCGAGGTCGCCTTCGTGGCCGCCATCGCGGCGCTCGTGGCCGTGGCCTTCATCCAGGGCCGCGGCGGGGAGGCGTTCGGCTCGCTCGCCCTGCTCGCGATGGCCGGCTTCCGCGTGCTGCCGTCCATGGCCGCGCTCATGGCCACCACCAATGAGATCCGCACCTCCTGGCCGGCCTTCGAGCGCACGACGGCGGAGCTCGCTGCCGCGCAGCCGGTCCTGCACGCGGCGGACCGGCCCTACGAGCGCATCACGTTCGAGGAGTCCATCGAGGTGCGGGACGCGTCCTTCACCTACCCCGGCAAGGCCGAACCGGTCCTGCGCGACATCGACCTGCGCATCCCCTTCGGCTCCTCGTACGCCTTCGTGGGCGGCAGCGGTGCCGGCAAGACCACCCTGGTGGACCTGGTCATCGGCTTCCACCACGCCCAGCGCGGTGGGGTCTACGTGGACGGGGTGGAGCTCGAGGCCAACCCGCGCGGCTGGTGGGACAACGTGGCGTTCGTCCCGCAGTCCGTCACCGTGGTCAACGGGACGGTGCTGCACAACGTGCTCCTGGACGTCGAGGCCACCCAGACGGCGGACCGGGCCGAGGTGGAGCGCGTGCTGCGCGAAGCCCAGCTGGGCCAGTGGCTGGACGAGCTCCCCGACGGCCTGGACACCGTGATCGGCGAAGGGGCCGTGGGCGTCTCCGGCGGCCAGCGCCAGCGCCTGGGCATCGCGCGCGCGCTCTTCCGGCGCCCCCGCCTCCTCGTGCTCGACGAGGCGACGTCGGCCCTCGACAACCTCACGGAACGCCGGGTCACCGAGGTGATCGAGTCGCTGCGCGGCCGGATCACGGTCATCGTGGTCGCCCACCGTCTCTCCACGGTCAAGCGCTGCGATCAGATCGTGCTGATGGACCAGGGGCGGATCATCGGCCAGGGCACGTTCGCCGGGCTGCAGGAGACGAGCCCCGAGTTCCGCGAGCTCGTCCGGCTCGGTGACCTCTCCACCTGAGCGGACCCCGCGCCGCTGCGTCCCGGCTACCCCGTCCGGCGCCCCGATAGACTCGCGGGCATGGTCCAGCCCTCCCCGCACCCCGCCCCCGCCCCGCTGCTGAGCGCCGCGGACGTGCGGCGCATCGCCGCCGAGCTGGACCTGCGTCCCACCAAGCAGTGGGGCCAGAACTTCGTGATCGACCCGAACACGATCCGGCGCATCGTGCAGGCCGCGGACGTGACCGCGGACGAGCACGTGCTGGAGATCGGCCCCGGGCTGGGCTCGCTCACCCTCGGCCTGCTGGACGCGGCCGCCGCCGTCACCGCCGTCGAGATCGACCCGGTCACCGCCGCCCGCCTGCCGCGCACCGCCGCCGAGTTCCGCCCCGGGGCCGAGGACGCCCTCGCGGTGCTGCACGCGGACGCCATGACGCTGAGCGAGCAGGCACTGGCCGAGGTCCGGCCCGCTGCCGCGGCCGGCGGCCCCACCGCGCTCGTGGCGAACCTGCCCTACAACGTGGCCGTGCCCGTGCTGCTGCACGCGCTCGCGGTCCTGCCGGGGCTGCGGCACGGCCTGGTGATGGTGCAGGAGGAGGTCGCGGACCGTCTCGCGGCCGGGCCTGGTTCCAGGGTCTACGGCGTGCCGTCCGCCAAGGCGGCGTGGTATGCGGAGGTGCGCAAGGCGGGCACCATCGGCACCCAGGTGTTCTGGCCCGCTCCGCGCATCCACTCCGGGCTGGTCGCCTTCACCCGGCGCGAGCCGCCGGCGGGCAGCGCGTCCCGCCGGGAGGTCTTCGCCGTGGTGGACGCCGCCTTCGCCCAGCGCCGCAAGACCCTGCGCGCCGCGCTCGCCTCCTGGGCGGGGTCGCCGCAGGCGGCGGAGGACGCCCTGGTGGCCGCCGGCGTGGACCCACGCGCCCGCGGCGAGGCCCTGGACATCGCGGCCTTCGCGAGGATCGCCGAGCACGGCCCGCGGCGTGCGGCGGAGGAGGTGAGCGCATGACGACGGAGGACCTCGGCCTCGACCCCACGGCCCGGCACGTCACGATCAGCGCCCCCGGCAAGGTGAACCTGTCCCTGCGGGTGGGGCCGCCCGGCGCGGACGGCTACCACCCCGTGGCCACCGTGTACCTGGCCGTCAGCCTGCGGGAGACCGTCACGGCGATCGCGCGCACGGACGGGAGGATCACCGTCGGCCCGTCGGGCCGCCACATCAGTCTGGTGGACACCGAAGACGTGCCCTGGGACGAGCGCAACCTCGCGCACCGCGCCGCCGCACACCTGAGGCACACCCTCGGACTCGATCCTGACAGCCACGGCGTCCACCTCGAGGTCGCCAAGCAGGTCCCGGTCGCGGGCGGCATGGGCGGCGGCTCCGCCGACGCGGCCGCCGCGCTGCTCGCGTGCAGCGCCCTGTGGGAGACCGGGCACACCCGCGCCGAGCTCGCCGAACTGGCCGCCCCGCTGGGCGCGGACGTGCCCTTCAGCGTGCTGGGCGGCGCCGCCGTCGGGCTCGGGACCGGGGCGGAGCTGACCCCCGTCGCGGCCCGCACCCCGGTGCACCTCGTCCTCGTCCCGGCGGACGCCGGGCTGTCCACCCCCGTGGTGTTCCAGACCCTGGACGAGCTGCGCCGGGAGGGTCACCTGCCCGACGGGCCGGCGCGCCCGGAGGTGAACGAGGCCGTCCTGCGGGCCCTCACCGCGGCGGACCCGCTCGAACTCGCCACCGCCATGGACAACGACCTGCAGACCCCGGCCGTCGTCCTGTTCCCCGAGCTCTCGGACGTCCTCGATCTCGGCCTGGACGAGGGCGCGCTGCGCGGCATGGTCTCCGGCTCCGGCCCCACCCTGCTCTTCGTGGCGCAGGACGAGGCCTCCGCGCTGCGGCTGGCCTCGGCCATCGAGGAGCGCACGGGCGTGCGCGCCCTCCCCGTCCACGGCCCCGTGCCCGGCGCCCACGTGCTGTGACACCCGGCGGCGCACCCCGCCGCCCCCGACCACCCCTCCTCCGTCCGGAAAGGACCACCTCCTCCATGGCCCACCTGCTCGGCGCCGAGAACATCGGCATCGCCTTCGGAACCCGCACCGTCCTCGAGGGCCTCTCCCTCGGCGTGGATGAGGGGGACCGGATCGGACTCGTGGGCCGCAACGGCGACGGCAAGTCCACGCTCATGCGCATCCTCGCCGGCCTCCAGGAACCCGACACGGGCCGCGTCACCCGCCGCGGCGGCGTCCGCGTGGGCGTGCTGGACCAGCAGGACCGGCTCGACCCGGAGCACACCGTGCGTCAGGCCGTGGTCGGGGACGTGGACGACCACGTGTGGGCCTCAGACCCCAAGGCCCGGGACGTCCTGGGCGGTCTCCTCGACGGCTTCGACCTGGAGCAGTCCGTGCGGGGCCTCTCCGGCGGCCAGCGCCGTCGCGTGGCCCTGGCCCGTCTGCTCGCCGGGGACGACGACGTCCTCTTCCTCGACGAGCCCACCAACCACCTGGACGTCGAGGGCGTCGCGTGGCTCGCCCGCCACCTGACGCAGCGCTGGCGCCCCACCGACGGCGGCCTTGTGGTGGTCACCCACGACCGGTGGTTCCTCGACGAGGTCTGCACGCGCACGTGGGAGGTGCACGACGCCACGGTGGACCCGTTCGACGGCGGCTACGCGGCGTGGGTGCTCGCGCGCGCGGAGCGCTCCCGGCAGGCGGCGGTGACGGAGCAGAAGCGTCAGCAGCTGGTGAAGAAGGAGCTCGCCTGGCTGCGCCGTGGCGCCCCGGCGCGCACGTCCAAGCCGAAGTTCCGCATCGAGGCGGCCAACGCCATCATCGAGGACGTCCCCGCCCCGCGCGACTCGGTGTCCCTGGCGAAGATGGCCACGGCCCGGCTCGGCAAGGACGTCCTCGACCTCGAGCACGTGAGCCTGACGCTGGGGGAGAAGCCGATCCTCGACGACGTCACCCTGCGCCTGGCGCCCGGCGAGCGGCTCGGCGTGGTCGGCGCCAACGGTGCGGGCAAGTCGACCCTGCTGCGCCTGCTCGACGGCCGCATCGCTCCGGACTCGGGGCGGGTGAAGCGCGGCAAGACGGTGGTCTCGGCCACCCTCACCCAGGACGTGAAGGAGCTCGACGACGTCGCCCACCTGCGCGTCGCGGAAGTCATGGCCCGGGAGGGTTCGTCCTTCCAGGTCGGTGACCGCGAGATGTCCTCCGGCCAGCTGCTCGAGATGCTCGGCTTCGGCACCTCCCGGCAGTGGACTCAGGTCTCCGAGCTCTCGGGTGGCGAGCGCCGGCGCCTGCAGCTGCTGCGCCTGCTCGTGGGTGAGCCCAACGTCCTCATGCTCGACGAGCCGACCAACGACCTGGACACGGACACCCTGGCCGCCGTCGAGGACGTGCTGGACGGGTGGCCGGGGACCCTCGTGGTGGTCTCCCATGACCGGTACCTGCTCGAGCGTGTCACCGACCACCAGGTCGCCCTGCTCGGGGACGGCAAGGTCCGCGGCCTGCCGGGCGGGGTGGATCAGTACCTCGAGCTGCGCGCCGCGATGGACGAGGCCGGCGGCCCGGCCCGGGGAGCCGGCCCGGTACGGGGCCGCAACGACGTCGTCGGGACGTGCGCGGGCATGGGCGGGCCGGAGGAGGACACCGGGCCCACCGAGGCGGAGCGTCGGCTGGCCCGCAAGGAGATGGCCCGGCTCGAGAAGCAGATGACCCGGCTGCGGGACCGCAAGTCCGGCCTCGAGGCGCGGATGGCCGAGCTGGGGCAGGCGCAGGACTTCGATGCCCTCACCGCGGCCTCCGCCGACTTGAAGGACCTCGACGCACAGCTGGACGTCCTGGAGGAGGAGTGGCTGCAGGCTGCCGAACTCGCCGAAGGGGACTGACGGGCGGGCGCGCACAGGAGAGTGCGGCAGGTCGCACAGCCGGCGACTGTTTCCGTCCTATAATCGGGGGCCGGGGCACGGCACCATGCCCGGCCCACATGACGTGGACCATCCCCCCGCGTCAGGACGGAGGAGCAGAGCGTGTTCGCGAGCCCCGGTGACGAGTCGACCACGCTTCGCATGGGCTCGACCGCCCGTGGTCGTGTCCTGGGCCGGCCCTGGGAGCGAGGCCTTCCGCGACTCGTCCTGGTCGTGGACGTGGTCGCGGTCCTGCTCGCCACCTTCGTGTCGGCCCAGCTCCGCTTCGGCGGACCGCGGCGCACCACCCTCCCGGGCGCCGCACTCGTCGACTACAGCGTCATCAGCCTCGCGCTGAGCGCGGCCTGGGTGCTCGCGCTGACCATCCAAGGCTCCCGGGACATCCGGATCCTGGGGGTGGGCACCGAGGAGTACAAGCGGGTCCTGCAGGGCACCCTCTACCTCTTCGGCACCGTCGCGATCCTCGCCTATGCGGCAGGTCTCGAAGTGGCGCGCGGCTACGTGGGCCTGGCTCTGCCGCTGGGCGTGCTCCTGCTCCTGCTGGGCCGGTTCCTCGTGCGCGGGTGGGTGGCGCGGCAGCGACACCGCGGCAGGTTCCGGCGGCGGCTCCTGCTCGTCGGCGGCCCGAAGGCGGTCCGGCACATCTTCCAGGCCCTCGACTCCGAGGCCGGCGCCGGCTACGCCCCCGTGGCGGCGGCCCTCCCCGGATACAAGACCCGGCAGGAGGACTACCTCCCGATACCGGTCTCCACGGACCTGGACACCGTGGAGGACGTGGTCGCCCACGTGGAGGAGCGCGACGTCGAAGCCGTGGTGATCACCTCGGGCCACCCGTTCGTCCCCGGGGACGTCCGCCGGCTCGGCTGGGAGCTGCAGGAGCGCGGTGTCTCCCTGATCATGGCGCCCGCCCTCGTGGACGTCGCCGGACCCCGCCTCCACACGCAGCCCCTCGCGGGTCTGCCGCTCATCCACCTCTCCACCCCGCGCCTCTCCGAGGGCAAGGCGTTCGCCAAGCGGGCGTTCGACGTCGTCGCGTCGGGGCTGGGCCTGATCGCCATCTCGCCGCTGTTGATCGCCGTCGCGATCGCGGTCAAGGCCACGGACGGCGGGCCGGTGTTGTTCCGCCAGGAGCGCATCGGTCTCGGCGGCAGGCCGTTCACCATGCTCAAGTTCCGTTCCATGGTGGTGGATGCCGAGGAGATCCGGCAGCGGCTCGTCTCGGACGGCGGGGATGCGGACGTGCTGTTCAAGATGAAGGACGACCCGCGCATCACCCGGGTCGGCAAGCTCATCCGCCGCACCAGCATCGACGAGCTGCCCCAGCTCGTGAACGTGCTGCGGGGGGACATGTCCCTCGTGGGCCCGCGGCCCCACCTGCCGCACGAGGTCGAGGCCTACGAGCAGTACGTGCACCGCCGCTTCCTGGTGCAGCCCGGCATCACGGGGCTGTGGCAGGTCTCCGGCCGGTCCGACCTCCCGTGGGAGGAGGCGGTCCGCCTGGACCTCTACTACGTGGAGAACTGGTCCATCCTGGGCGACCTCGTGATCCTGGGGCGGACCGTCAAGGCCGTGATCGCCGCCGACGGCGCCTATTGACCCCGGATCCGCGCGACCCGTGTGGAAGAATGGGCCGTCGTCGCCGCCCCCTGGGGTCCGGCGCTCCGCCCTGGTGTAATGGCAGCACGCCGGCCTTTGGAGCCGTGCGGTCTAGGTTCGAATCCTAGGGGCGGAACCCCCGTCCGCTGACCCCCACCGGTGCAGGAGCCCCCATGTCCCAGCCGTCCGCCCGTCCCTCCGCCGTGATCGTCCTGGCCGCGGGCCAGGGCACCCGCATGAAGTCGACGACGCCGAAGATCATGCACGCGATCGGGGGGCGCTCCCTCGTGGGCCACGCGCTCGCGGCGGCCTGGTCGCTCGCGCCGGAGCACCTCGTGGCCGTGGTCCGGCACGAGCGGGCCCGCGTGGCCGAGCACCTCGAGACGGTGGCGGCCCAGCTGGGCATCGACGCGCTGGCGATCGCCGACCAGGACGACGTGCCGGGCACCGGCCGCGCCGTCGAGCTGGGCCTGGCCGCCCTGCCCGCGGACCTCGAGGGCACCGTCGTGGTGACCTACGGCGACGTCCCGCTGCTGACCCCGGAGACGCTCGCCCGCCTCGTCGCGGACCACGAGGCGGACGGCAACGCCGTCACCGTGCTCACCGCCACCCTCGAGGACGCCACGGGCTACGGCCGCATCGTCCGCGACGCCGAGGGCCTCGTGGAGCGGATCATGGAGCACAAGGACGCCCTCACCCACGCCGAGTCCACGGGGGATGACTCCTTCGTGGCGATCCGCGAGGTCAACTCCGGCATCTACGCCTTCGACGCCGCCCTGCTGCGCCGCACCCTGCCGGAGATCTCCACGGACAACGTGCAGGGCGAGAAGTACCTCACGGACGTGCTCGGCATGGCCCGCGCCGAGGGCGGCCGTGTCGCCTCGGTGGGCACGGACGACGTGTGGGAGGTCGAGGGCGCCAATGACCGCCGTCAGCTCTCCGACCTGGGCCGCCAGCTCAACGACCGCGTGCTGCGCGGCTGGATGAAGGAGGGTGTCACGGTCGTCGACCCGTCCTCCACGTGGGTGGACGTCACCGTCTCCCTGGCCTCGGACATCACGCTCAAGCCCGGCACCCAGCTGCACGGGGCGACGTCGGTGGCCACGGGCGCCGTCGTCGGCCCGGACTCCACCCTCACGGACACGCAGGTGGGGGAGGGTGCCGTGGTGAAGCGCACCGACGCCACGGAGGCCGTGATCGGCGCGGGCGCGACCGTCGGCCCGTTCACCTACCTGCGCCCGGGCACGGTGCTGGGGGAGGACGGCAAGATCGGCGCGTTCTACGAGACCAAGAACGTGACCGTGGGCCGCGGTGCCAAGCTCTCCCACCTGGGCTACGCCGGGGACGCCGAGATCGGCGAGTACACCAACATCGGCTGCGGCAACATCACCGCCAACTACGACGGCGTCGCCAAGCACCGCACCGTGATCGGCGCGCACGTGCGCACCGGCTCGAACACGGTGTTCACGGCCCCGGTCTCGGTGGGCGACGGCGCCTACACCGGCGCGGGCGCCGTGGTCCGCGAGGACGTGCCCGCCGGGGCCCTGGCGCTGAACGCCGTGAGCCAGCGCACCCTCGAGGGCTGGGTGCCGGCCAAGCGCCCGGGCACCTCCTCGGCCGAGGCCGCGCGGGCCGCCGGCGCGGAGGGCTCCGGCGCTCAGGGCTGACCCCGCGCGCCCGACAAGAGGTCGGCGTGTCACAACCGTACCGATTCCGGTACGGTTGTGACACCAGAGATGAGGTGGTGATCCCGTGACGTATCGTGACGATCTGTGGGACGTGGCTGCGGGGAACCACGGGGTCATCACCACTACGGAAGCGGAGGAGGCGGGCGTGCCCGCCGTCGAGGTCCGCAAGCTCGCCCAGCGCGGCGTTCTGCGGAGGCTGGCCCACGGGGTGTACCTCCATCGCCAGGTTCCCCGCGACCGGTTCACGGACGCGGCGGAGGCCGTGGCCACGGGCGGTGAAGATGCATTCCTGGACTGGGACGCAGTGCTGTCACTGTACGACCTCGCCCTGGTCGATCCCTCCGTCGTACGGGTGGGCGTGACGAGGCGGTACCGCGGCTCGCCGCGCGCGCATGTACGAGTGACACGACGCCGTCCCCCGCCGGGCGACGAGGACCTCACCTTTCACGGCGGCGTGCGAGGCCTCACGATCAACCAAGCCCTTCGTGAGGCACTCGACCGCATCCCTCTCGAGCGCGTCGCCGCTGCGATCGAGGAGGCCCGCGCGCGCGGGCTGCTCACGGTGGGCGAGGCGAGGAGCTTGAAGAAGGACCTGGAGGCGCGGCAGAACGGTGGACATCGTGGCGGTCGATGACGTGGTCGTGGGCCTGGGCGATCTGGGAGCTCGAGGTGCGCCCAGGAGCGAAGGCCAACTCAACCGTCGACTGGAGGCGATCGCTGACGCGATGGGCGTTCCGGTGGACCGGGCGCGCCGGTTGCTGGGAGCAGTGATCGTGGCGCAGATGTTGCCGGAAGGCGTCGTAGTCAAGGGTGGAAATGGCGTTCGACTCCGACATGGAGCCACCGGGACGCGGGCGACCCGGGATCTCGATCTACTGGCTCGCGATCCCCAGCAGGCGCTGAAGGACTTGACCGGGTTCGTCGACCGGGGATGGGGGGCCGCGCCCGGGAGCAAGAGAGAACTCAAGGCCGACCCGGCTGCGACCCGGGTGGCCTTCTTCGGCACGGTGCATGAGGACGATCCTGCGGAGCCTCTCGGAGTGCCCGATCCCTACGTCCTGTCACGAGCGAAGGTGACCCTGCATTTTCTCTCCGCGAGGACAAGTTGGGTGTCGGTCCCGATCGAGATCGGGCGCGACGAATTCGAGGGCAGCACGCTGGCGCAGCCAGTCGAGGTCGTGGCACCCCAGGTCGCGGAGGCGGTCACCGCGTTGGGATGTGGAACACCGCGGTCTGTGGCCGTGATGGCTGTCGAGCAGCAGCTCGCACAGAAGATCCATGCCGTCACGGATCCACATCAGACGCGAGGCCACGATCTCGTGGACATCCAGTTGCTCTGGCATGGGGCGGAGGCCGAGGGTGGTGTCGACATCCCGTTGCTCGCAGATCTCGTCAGCCGTACTTTCATGTTTCGGTCACCCGGCCGGACTGCGGCAGGACACACACCGCATGAGTGGCCGCCTCCGGTCGCTCACGTCCGGACTCTCGAGCAGGGGTACCTGGATGCGCTGGAGGAGACACGAGTGGGTGCGGAGGGACAGGCCAGGCTCCTGCAGCCGCGCGTGTCCGACGCGGCGGATTGGCTGGAGTCGTTGATCACAAGGATCGCGCGGGCCGCCGGCGCCGAGGGCTCCGGCGCTCAGGGCTGACCCCGCGCGCCCTAGGATGGGTGCGAGGACCGGGCCCCTCAGGCGGCCCGCTGGACGTCGGCCGCGCGCCGCCGCCGGGCATGGAACGTGCAACCACGAAGGATGTTGAGGACGTCATGACGGAGCTGAGCCGCAGCGAGGACAAGCGACTGGTGCTGGCCACGGGCCGCGCCCACCCCGAGCTCGCGCAGGAGATCGCCGAGGAGCTGGGCACCGAGCTGCTCCCCATGAGCGCCTACGACTTCGCCAACGGCGAGATCTATGTGCGGTCGGGTGAGTCGGTGCGCGGCAAGGACGTGTTCATCATCCAGTCGCACCCGGCGCCGCTGAACAACCACCTCATGGAGCAGCTGATCATGGTGGACTCCATGAAGCGCGCCTCCGCCCGCCGCATCACGGTGGTCTCGCCGTTCTACCCATACGCCCGCCAGGACAAGAAGGGCCGCGGCCGCGAGCCGATCTCGGCCCGCCTCGTGGCGGACCTGTACAAGACCGCCGGCGCCTCCCGCGTGATGAGCGTGGACCTGCACACCGCCCAGATCCAGGGCTTCTTCGACGGCCCGGTGGACCACCTGTTCGCCATCCCGCTGCTGGCGGACCACATCCGCTCCAGCGTGGAGGGCGAGGAGGTCACGGTGGTCTCCCCGGACACCGGTCGCGTGCGCGTGGCGGAGCAGTGGGCGGACCGCCTGGGCGGCGTGCCGCTGGGCTTCGTGCACAAGAGCCGGGACCTCACCGTTCCGAACAAGGCCGAGTCCAAGACCGTGGTCGGGGACGTCGAGGGCCGCGTCTGCGTGCTGATCGACGACATGATCGACACCGGCGGCACCATCGCCGGCGCCGTGCAGATCCTCAAGGACGCCGGCGCCAAGGACGTCATCATCGCCGCCACGCACCCGGTGTTCTCGGACCCGGCCGCCCAGCGTCTCGGCGAGTGCGGCGCCCGTGAGGTCGTGGTGACCAACACCCTGCCCATCCCGGAGGAGAAGCGCTTCGAGACCCTCACCGTGCTCTCGATCGCCCCGCTGATCGCCCGCGCGATCCGCGAGGTCTTCGAGGACGGCTCGGTCACCAGCCTGTTCGACGGCGTCGCCTGACCATGGCCGAGCGCGTCGAGCCGGCCCACGGGGAAGACGGCGGCGCGGTGGCCGCGCCGCAGCCTCACCGTCCGCGCCTGCCGTTCTGGGCCTCCCTGCTGCTGAACGTGGTGGTGGCCCTCGCGGTCGTCGCCGTGGTGCAGGCCCTGTGGGTGAAGGTGTACTCGGTGCCGTCCGGCTCGATGGAGAACACCCTCGAGGTGGGGGACCGCATGCTGGTCAACCGCACCGCCTACCCGGACGGGGCGGCCGACGCCCAGGACGTGGTGGTCTTCACGGCCAACGAGGACTGGGCGCACCCCATGCCACCGGAGGGGGCCGTGGAGAACGCCGTCCGCACGTTCGGCGACCTCACCGGCATCGGCCGCTCGCACGAGCAGGCCCTGGTCAAGCGCGTGATCGGCACCGCGGGGCAGACCGTGGAGTGCTGCACCGCCGAGGGCGCGGTGACGGTGGACGGGGAGCCCGTGGACGAGCCGTACATCCACAACGACCTGCCGTTCCTCCGGGACGAGCTGGACTGCGAGTCCGAGGTGATCTCCGCGCGCTGCTTCGGCCCGGTCACCGTGCCGGAGGACTCGATGCTCGTGCTCGGCGACCACCGCTCCAACTCGGCCGACTCCGTGATCGCGTGCCGCGGCATCCCCGCCGACCAGGCCGGGGACTGCGCGCGCTTCGTCACCCGCGAGGACATCGTGGGCGAGGTCTTCGTGACGGTGTGGCCGCCCACGCACTGGGGCGGGCACTGATCTCCTGAGGGGACGGGGCGTCCTGGGTGCCGGCCGCCTCCGGGCCGTGCCGGCTCAGCCGGTCGTGGCCAGCTGCGCGGTGATCAGGGCGTCCATCGCCTCCCGCACCCGGGCCTCGGCGTCCTCGGGCACGGGCCCTTCGGCGCGGAGGCGGGCCACCACGTCGGCGGCCGTCCGCGGTTCGTCCAGCAGGAGCCAGACGGACGGGCCCAGACCTTCGAGCACGACCAGGCGGTCCGAGGCGAGCAGGACCAGGCGGCCGCTGTCGGTCAGGATGCCGTCGTCGACGGCGCAGCGGGACACCGCGCCCGGGACTGCCGCACCGACCGAGGCCCGCAGCTCTTCCTCGGTGAGCGCCTCCCAGGCGGGGGTGACGGGCGTGGGCGGGGCCGCCAGGAGGCCGTCGACGACATCCCGCAGGTCCTCCGCTTCGGCGTAGACCAGGCGTTGGGCGCCGCCGGCCGCGTCGAGGACGCGGCAGAGCGTCACGAGACCGCGGGGGAGCAGGGAGAGGGAGGATGTCTGGGGGACGAGCGCCTCGAGCGCGGCCACGAGTTCTATGGCCTCCGCCCGCGGCGTCACCGGGCCTGCCGGATCCCGCACGCGGTCCAGCACGGCGATCCGGGCCAGCCGGGCGTCGGGGAGGGTCGGGCCGAGACCCAGGTCGTCCGGGCCTCGCTGGGTCTTGGGTCGCACCCCCCGTGACCCCAGCAGGGACAGCGGTTTGGGGTAGGGCGTGACGGTCAGGCCGTCCGGTGCGATGATCGCCGTCTCGTCGGTGAGGTAGGCGAAATGGGGTCCCAGCCGGCGCGTGGCCGTCGTCTTGCCCGTCCCGGACGCCGCCACCAGGACCATCGCCGCCCCGGTGTCCGGTGCGGCGAGGCACGCGGCATGGAACAGCAGGTGGGTGCCGCGGGCGGACTCGATCGTCCGTGAGGTCGCCAGGAACACCAGGTCCTCGTGCCACTGGAGCCACGGAGACGCGGTGTCGGCGCCGCGGTGCGCATCGGCGTGGGCGGGCGGCTGCACGACCTCCACACCGCACCGGGCCCAGGACGTGATGACCTCCGCGCGCTCGTCTCCTGTGAGGCCGCTCACCGTCACGGCATCGAGACCGGTGCGGATGCGCAACGCGGTGGTCTCGCTCATGGCTTCGTCCTCCCCCTGGGCGCCGGGCATGGCTCACCCTTTCCATCCCGTGGCTGTCCGGTCAGTGTACTGAGCGCCGTGTGGGCGGCCATGGCGCCGCCCCGCCGGCTGGCACGGGTCTTCGCCAGAGCCTCCCTATACTCGACACAGGTTCTCGGGCGCTGAGTGCGCCGTCCATCCGAGCTGAGGGAGGAGCCCGCATGGCAGCCCAGTCGCCCACGGCGGCGGTGACCGTGGTGATCCCGCACTACGGCGATCCGGCCCCCACTCTCGCTCTCGTCGACCGCCTGCTGGCCGATCCCGGAGACGCGCTGGCCGCCGTCGTGGTCTCGGACGACGCCTCGCCCACCCCGTACCCCGAGGCGCACGATCCGCGTCTGACCGTGGTGCGCCGCGAGCGCAACGGCGGCTTCGGGGCGAACGTGAACACCGGCCTGGCCGCGGTCACCACCGAGCTGGCCCTGGTCCTCAACTCGGACGCCGAGATCACGGGGGCGCAGATCGACGCTCTGGTGGCGGCAGCCGCCCCGTATCAGCCGGCCGTGGTCAGCCCGCAGGTCGTCAACGAGGACGGCACGCCGCAGTGGTCCGGGCGGCACTTCCCGACGGTCCTGCACCAGACCGTCGAGTGGCTGACGCCGCTGGCCCGCTTCCGTCACCTGGACGTGCTTCACGAGGCCGTGGGGCACGACGTCGCGGCGGCCCGGTCCGCCTCGCCCGTGGCGGTCGACTGGGTGATGGGCGCCGTGCTGCTCCTGCCGATGGCGCAGGTCCGCGCCGTCGGCGGGTTCGACGAGGAGTACTTCATGAATTCCGAGGAGGTCGACCTGCAGCGCCGCCTGCGCGAGCGCGGCGTGCCGTCGATCGTGGTCCCGGCCGTCCGTGTGCCGCACGGGCTGCACGGCTCCTCGGACCCGCTGCGCCGGCGCGGCTGGCTGGTGGACTCCCGGTACCGCTACGCCCGGAAGTTCGGTCACCCCCGGGTCCTCAAGGCCGCGCTCACCGCGGCGACGGGGGCGAACTTCGCCGTGAACGCGCTCCGGCAGGCCCGGGGTGTGGACGTGGACGCCCGCGCCGTGCTCCGGGACGAGCACGCGCTGGTCTGGAAGGGGCAGCGCCGATGAGCGCCACCGGCTACACCGTGCCCGCGCCGCCCGACGCGCGGGGCGGCCGCTCACCGGAACGGCTGTTCCTCGTCTCGCCGGCGTTCCACGGCTACCACCGCTCCATCGCGGCGGCGTGGGCGGCCCAGGGCTTCGACGTCACGGTGCACTGCTACGACGCCTACGCCACGCTCGGCATGAAGCTGCGGAACAAGGGGCTGCTCGAGCTGCCGCAGAAGGCGGGCGTGGACCGCACGGCCGCGCGGGTCGTCTGGGACACCGGGCGGGCCGTGGCCGCGCTGCGGGAGGCCCGGCCGGACCGTGTGCTCGTCATCAAGGGGGACTCGCTGGGCGAGGCCTTCTGGTCCGAGATCCTCGAAGCGGGCCTGCCCCGCATGCTCTGGCTGTACGACGACCTCGCGCGGCACGACTACTCGATGGAGTTCCTGCGCTCCGTCGGGCCGGTGCTCAGCTACGCCCGCTCCGAGGCCGAGCTGCTGGCCGGCGGGGGCGTGGACGCCCACTACATGCCCAACGGTTTCGACCCGGCCATGGCGCTGCCCCAGGTGCCGCGGCGCGACGAGCTGGTCTTCGTGGGCTCGCGCTACCCGAACCGCGTGGAGCTGCTCTCGCGCCTGGCCGCGGCCGGGGTGCCGGTGCGCGCCTACGGGCGTCAGTGGAGCCACCACCCGGTGGACCGCCTGCGCACGTGGGAGCTGACCCGGCCGGACCTGCCGGCCGAACGGGACATCCCCCTCGAGGAGGCGTACGCCGTGCAGGCGGCCGCCGCGGGCGCCATCAACATCCACGGCCTGCAGGCCGGCCACGCGATGCGGACCTTCGAGGTGCCCGGCATGGGCGGTCTCCAGCTCGTCGATCGGGCCGACGTGGCCGAGTTCTACGTCCCGGACGAGGAGGTGCTCGTCTTCGAGGACGCGGACCACCTCATCGAGCTGGGCCGCCGGGTCGTCGCGGATCCCGCCTGGGGAGCGCGCATCCGGGAGGCCGGCCGCCGCCGGTCGCACGCGGAGCACACGTTCGCGCACCGGGCGGCCATGGCCCAGGGGTGGTGGGCATGACCGACGCGCCCCTCTTCTGGCGCTCCGAGGACCTGCCGCGCTGGCACGCGTGGCAGCGCGCCCAGTGGCCGCTGACCCGGCGGGCCGCGGACACCGCGCGCTCGACCGTGCGCGGCGTGGCCGGCGCCCTGACACGCCGCCGGTCCACCGGCGACGACGTCCCCCGCCTGCTCCTGCCGGCGGGGGACGTGCACACGCTCGTCGCCCTGGAGTCCTTCGGCCCCACGCAGCTGGCCGCGCTGGCCTCGCCCGTGGCCGCCCTGGCCACCGCGCGGCCGGAGGCCGCCGCCGGGGTCGGCTGGGTGCTGCCCGCCGGAGACGCACCCGCCCTGCCCGGGGCCGTGGGCCACCGGGAGCACGCCGCCACCGCCGACGTCGTGACGGATCGCCTGTCCGGGCTCCGCCGCGTCCTGGTGGCGGGGGAGTACCTGCCCTCGGGTCGCGCCGCCGTGCGCTGGGCCCGGCAGCGGGGGGCGCGCATCGGCGTCGTCCAGCACGGGCTGCTGGCCGTGTCCACGCCGCCCGTCCCGCGGGACGCCACCCTGTACGCCTTCACGAGCACGGACGCGGACTGGTGGACCCAGGGCCGCGCCGATGTGGAGGCCGTCCCGGCGGGCTCGGCGCTGCTGGAGCAGGCCCGCCGGACCGCGCCCGCGCTCTCGGGTGCCGGGGACGACGGCCCCGGGGTGTTCCTCGGCCAGCTGCACGGCGCCGAACTGCCCCGCCGGGACTTCGCCGCGGCCGCCGAACAGTACGTGCGGGCCACCGGCGCCGCCTACCGCCCCCACCCGGCCGAGCGGGACCGCCTCTCCCGCGGCCAGCACGCGGCCTGGCGCAGGGCCGGTGTGCGGATCGACGACGCCGGGGCGCCCCTCGTCGCCACGCGCGGGCCCGTGGCCGCCGTCTTCTCCACCGGGATCCTCGAGGCCGCGCAGGCCGGCAGACCCGCGTGGGCCGTCCACCCGGAGCCGCCCGCCTGGCTCGAGGGGTTCTGGCAGCGCTACGGCATGACCCGGTGGCGGCCCGGCCGCACCCCGGAGCCCACCCCGCCCCTGGCCTCGCCGACCGCGGACCCCGCGGCCGCGATCGCCGAGCACGTCTGGAAGGAGACCGCGTGAGCATCCTGTGCGTCATCCCCGTGCGCGGCGGGTCCCGGGGACTGCCCGGCAAGAACATCCGCCTCCTCGGCGGCCACCCGCTCGTGGCCTGGACCATCCAGGCCGCCCTCGAGGCGGAGGAGGACCTGCACGTGGTGGTCTCCACGGACTCGGCCGAGATCGCCGAGGTCGCCCTCCGCTACGGCGCGGACGTCCCGGGCCTGCGCCCGGCCCACCTGGCCCAGGACTCGACCCCCACCGAGCCCGTGATCGAGCACGTGCTCGCGGCCGAGCGCGCGGCCGGCGTCGAACCCGAGGGCGTGATGCTCCTCCAGGCCACCAGCCCGCTCCGCCTGCCCGCCACCCTGGACCGCGCCGTGCGGCAGTTCCGGGACACGGGGGTGGATTCGCTGGTCGGCGTCGTCCCGGTGTCCCCGTTCCTGTGGCGCCATTCCGAGGATTCCGAGGGGGAGCCGATCCCGGACTTCGACGTCACGGCGCGCAAGCGCCGGCAGGACATGACGCGCACCGACCTGCGGTTCCGCGAGAACGGGTCCCTCTACGTGACGCGCCCCTGGGTCTACGACCGGCTGCACAACCGTCTCGGCGGCCGGATCGGCATGCTGGAGCTCGACGACCTCGAGGGCGTGGACATCGACACCGAGTTGGACTTCGCCCTGGCCGAGCAGCAGATGGACCAGTACCTGGCGGTCCAGAAGGTGCTCCAGCACCGCCCCGACCTCGGTGCCCCGCACACCGCCGAGACCCCCACCCCTGGCCCGAACCGCACCCCCGGAGGCGCGCAGTGATCATCGAACGCAGGCTCACCCCCTACCTCGTCTTCCCCGAGGACTCGCTCCTGGCCGCCCTGCAGAAGATGACCGACAACCGCGAGCGCACCGTGTTCGTGGTGGATTCCCACGGCTTCCTCGTCGGCTCCCTGACGGACGGGGATGTGCGCCGCTGGCTGGTGGCGCATCCGGAGGCGTCGCTGGATGTGGCCGCGGCCGACGTCGCCCATCGCGACCCGGCGACGGCGCCCCTGGGCGCCACCCCGGCCGAGATGCGCGAGGCCCTGCCCACCGGGGCGCTGCACCTGCCGCTGCTGGACGAGCGCGGCCGTCTGACGGCCCTGGCGATCAACCGGGAGGCGGAGCTGCGGATCGGCGGGCACCGGATCGGGGAGGGCCACCCGGCGTTCCTGATCGCGGAGATCGGCAACAACCACCAGGGCGATGTGGACCTGGCCCGCCGTCTCGTGGACCTGGCCGTGGAGGCGGGCGCGGACGCCGTGAAGTTCCAGCTGCGGGACATGGACGCCCTGTACCGGCAGTCCGGTGCGGCCACCGCCGGTGAGGACCTGGGGGCCCAGCGCACCCTGGACGAGCTGGCCAAGTTCTCGCTCTCCGCCGAGGACATGGTGCGGGTGTTCGACCACGTCCGGGACGCCGGCGTCGCCCTGATGTGCACCCCATGGGATGCCCCGTCCATGCGGGTGCTGCGCGAGTATCCGGTGGACGGCGTGAAGATCGCCTCGGCGGACCTGACGAACCACGGTCTGCTGCGGGACGCTGCCGCCTCCGGCCTGCCGATGGTGCTCTCCACCGGCATGTCCCGGGAGGAGGAGATCCGCGAGTCGGTGGCCCTCGTGCGCTCCTTCGGCGTCCCCTTCGCGATGCTGCACGCCCAGTCGACGTACCCCGCCCCCTACAAGGACGTGAACCTGGCCTACCTGGACCGGCTCGCGGAGATCGCGCAGACGCCGGTGGGCTACTCGGGCCACGAGCGCGGCTTCCACGTGGCCCTGGCCGCGGTGGCCCGCGGGGCCTCGATCATCGAGAAGCACTTCACCGTGGACCGCGGGCTCGAGGGCAACGACCACAAGGTCTCCCTGCTGCCGGAGGAGTTCGCGCAGATGGTCCGGCAGACCCGGGACATCGAGGAGTCGATCGGCGTCGGGACCGAGCGCGTGGTCTCCACGGGCGAGGCGATGAACCGCATCAACCTGGCCAAGTCCCTGGTGGCGGCCCGCCCGCTGCAGGCCGGCGCCACGATCACCGCCGACGACGTGACCGTGAAGTCCCCGGGCCGTGGCCTGCAGCCCAACGAGCTGCCGCGCCTGGTCGGCCGCACCCTGCACCGCGAGATGGCCGAGGGCGACTTCTTCTTCGCCGGAGACCTCACGGACACGGTGCCCACCGGGCGCCAGTTCGAGTTCCGGCGCCCCTGGGGCCTGCCGGTGCGCTACCACGACGTCGAGGCGCTGACGAAGGACTGCACCCCGGACTTCCTGGAGTTCCACTTCTCCTACAAGGACCTCGAGATCGACATCGACTCGGTGTTCAGCGAGCCCATGCCGATGGGCTTCACCACCCACCTGCCGGACATCTTCTCCGGTGACTTCCTCGTGGACCTGGCCAGCGACGACGACGCCGTGTGGGAGCGCTCGATTGCCGAGGTGCAGCGCACGATCGACATCACCCGGGACCTGAAGCGCTGGTTCCCGAACGAGGAGGAGCCCATCATGGTCATCACCATGGGCGGGTTCACCCTGGACCGGCACATCCGCCCGGAGGAGCGGCTGCCGAAGTACGAGCGCATCGCCGAGGCCGTGAAGCGCCTGGACACCTCCGGCATCCGGATCGCCGCGCAGACGCTGCCGCCGTTCCCGTGGCTGATGGGCGGTCAGCAGTACCACAACCTCTTCATGGACCCGGACGACACCGTGGCGTTCGTGGAGGCCACGGGGGTGCCCCTGTGCCTGGACATCTCCCACTCCAAGCTCTCGGCCACGTTCCTGGGGATCCCCTTCTCGGAGATGGTGGAGAAGCTGGCCCCGCACACCATCCACCTGCACCTGGTGGATGCCACCGGTGTGGACGGGGAGGGACCGCAGATCGGGGAGGGTGACGTGGACTGGCCCGTGCTGTGCGAGCAGCTGGACCGCCTGGCCCCCGGGGTGAGCTTCATCCCGGAGATCTGGCAGGGCCACATCAACAACGGCGAGGGTTTCTGGACGGCCCTGGACCGCCTGGAGCAGTGGCTGTGATCCCCGCGGCGGCGAGCACCCCGGCCCCGCTGACGCTCTGGGTGGTGCCCGTCGCCGACCTCGGCGGCGTGGCCCGGCACGTCCTCGACGTCGCGCGCGTGGGCCTGCCCGGCCTGCGTCTGGCGGTGCTGTGCCCCGAGGGTCCGCTCGCCGAGCGGCTGCGCGAGCAGGGTGCGGCGGTGTTCACCGGGGACGTCGGTCCCGACGCCGGCCTGGCCGCCTCGGTGCGGACGCTCCGGACGGCGGTGCGCACCCTGCGCCCGGCCGCGGTCCACACGCACCTGGCCTACGCAGACCTCGCGGCGTTCGCCGCGTTCGGCCCGGGGCGGGCCCGGCAGCGGGCCGGTGCGCCGGCGCTGCTCAGCACCGAGCACGGGATCGCCCCGGACGATGGGCTGTACAACCGCGCCGCGGCGGCCCGGGTGAAGAACGCCGCGCACCGCGCCCGGTTGCGCGGCACGGACCTCGTGATTGCGGTGGCGCAGTCCACCGCGGACGTGCTCCGGCGCAAGTGGGGCACGGGGGCGCCCCTCACCGTGGTGCGCAACGGGGTGGATGTGTCCGCGGTGCGGGCCGCGGCCGCGGGGCAGCGGCGCACACCGGGGGAGGGGCTGCGGATCCTCTCCCTGTCCCGGCTGGCGCCCGAGAAGAACCTCGACCGGCTGATCGCCGCGCTGCCCGCCCTGCTGGAGTGGGACCCCGGGACGCGGTTGACGCTGGCCGGCGCTGGCCCCCTGGAGGGGGAGCTGCGCGCCCAGGCCGAGGCGCTCGGTGTCGCGGATGCGGTGGACCTGCCCGGCTTCGTGGAGCCGTGGGGGGCCATGGCCGAGCACGACGTGCTGGTGCAGCTCTCGGCGTGGGAGAACCTCAGCTACACCCTGCTCGACGCTGCGGCCGCGGGCCTGCCCGCCGTCGCCACGGACGTGGGCGGCAACGGGGAGATCCTGCCGCCCGAGCGCCTGGTCCACGAGACCACTCCAGCGGCCATCGCCGACGCCGTCATGCGCGCCGCGGTCGAGGGACCGGGCGAGGTGCGCGTGGGCGACGTGGAGACCATGGCCCGAGCCACCGCCGAGGCGACCCTCGAGGTGCTCGGGCGCCGGGTGGGGAAGGTGGGTACCCGATGACCGCAGCGAGCCCGAACGAGCCGGGATCGGCGTCGGTGGCCCCGGCCGAGAAGCGTGTTCCGGGCCCCCGGTTCCGGGAGCTGGACGGTCTCCGCGGCCTTGCCGCGCTGGCCGTGGTGTTCTCGCACTACACAGGTGCCCACAATTCGCACTATCCGCAGGATCCCGCCGCGTTCCACGACGCGGCCTGGGGTGCGGCGGGCGTGCAGCTGTTCTTCATCATCTCCGGGTTCGTCATCTTCATGTCCGCCCGGCGGGCCGACCGGCCGAGCGACTTCGCCATCTCCCGGGCCGCCCGGCTCTATCCGCCGTACTGGATCTCCCTGGTGTTCGCCGTGGTGCTGCTCCTGCTGCACCCGGTGCCCGGCTTCCCCTTCACGTGGGGCCAGGCCCTCGTCAACCTGACGATGGTCCAGCGGTGGGTCGGCGTGGACAACGTGGTGGACGTCTACTGGACGCTCGCGGTGGAGATGCAGTTCTACGTGATCATCCTGATCCTCCTGTATCTCACGCGCTGCCGCCTTTCGGACCGCGTGGTGCTGTGGGGGAGCCTCGCGTGGTCGGTGATCTCGTGGGGCGTTGTGTCCTTCACCGCGCCGCACGTGGGCTGGGACCCTCAGCGGGACCCCATGTGGGTGAAGCTGCTCAACAACGCCACCGTGGCCGAGTACGCCCCGTTGTTCGTGCTGGGGATGGCCTTGTACATCGCGCGGCAGACGGGTCGGCACCGCGGCTGGGTCGCGGTGTCCGCGGTGGGCAGCACGTTCGTCATGCGGGGGATGCCCTTGGCCCTCGAGGTCCTCGTGGTGGTGCTCCTCGCAGTCACGGTGATGCTGAGGGAGAGGACGTCCGTGCTCCTCCTGCCGCCTATCCAGTGGTACGGGAAGATCAGCTACTCCCTCTACATCCTCCACGCCATCCCCGGATACATCCTCATCCACGCGCTCTGGCCGTATGTGGGCCGGAACATGGCCATGCTCGTGGCCTTGGCCGTGGTCTCCGTGCTCGCCTGGGCCCTGCAGAAGTACGGGGAGGAGCACCTCGGCCGCGCGGCCAAGCGGGGGTTGACCCGCGTCCGCTCCGTCGTGGACGCGCGGACCGGAGGTCCTCGATCCCCTGGGAAGGCCCTGGGATGACCGGTCGTATCTGGATCCTGGCGAACCAGGGCGAGCTGGGTGGCGGCGAGGTGATGCTGCACCACCTCGCCACGGCCCTGCGCGAGCTGGGGCGGGACGTGGGCGTCGTGGCTCCGGCCCACCCGGCCGAGACTGCCGATCGCCTGGCCGCGGACGGCTTCGACGTGGTCCGCGTGGGCGGGCCCGGACGCCTGGGGTACCTGCGCGCTCTCCGGGCCTGGGACCGTGGCCGAGGCGGGGACGACGTCGCGTGGTGCAACGGGCTGCTGCCCGCTACCGCACTGGCCGGCCGGCCGCGCCGGATCGTGCACCTGCATCAGGTGCCCGAGAAGCCGGTTCTGCGCGTGTTCTCCGCCCTGGCGCGTCCCGGTGCGCTCGCGGTTCTCGTGCCCTCCCGGTTCGCCGCGGACCGCATCCGCGGGGCCCGCGTGCTCCACAACTGGGTTCCGGGCCCGACGGCGCCACAGACACGGCGGGCCCGCGGTGCCGATGAGCCGGTGACCGTAGGCTTCCTTGGCCGCCTGTCCGAGGACAAGGGCATCCTCACCCTGCTGGAGGCCGCCGCGCTGCTGCGGAGGACCGACCCGCGCGCCTTCGTGTTCCGGGTCGCGGGGGAGAGTCGATTCGTGGCGGAGGACGAGGCCGAGCGGCTCGCCACCGCCCTGAAGGCAGCCGGTGAGGACGTCCAGGTGCTCGGCTGGCAGGACACCGCCCAGTTCCTGGCCACCGTGGACGTGCTGGCCGTGCCGTCGCAGTGGGCCGAGGTCTTCGGCCTGGTGACGGCCGAGGCGATGGCGGCGGGCGTTCCGGTGGTGGCTTCCGATGCGGGGGCCGTTCCCGAGGTGGTCGGCAGCGATCACCCCTTCGTTGTTCCGCAGCGCGACGCCGCCGCACTCGCGAATTGCTTGCGGGCGGTACGAGCGATCGATCTGGGGGCGGTGGCCCACTCCCAGCGGCGCCGCTGGGCGTCGCTGTTCTCACCCGAGGCCGGCCGCGCCGCCGTCGCCGAGCTCCTGAATGACCTGTCCCTATGATCCCCGCGGAGGACTCATGACCGAGACGCCCCTGACCCCCGAGGCCAGCGTGATCGTCCCCAGCCGAGGCGGCGCCCAGCGGCTGCCGCGCCTGATCGGCGCCCTCGCCGCGCAGGAGGACGCCCCGCCGTTCGAGGTCCACGTGGTCGTGGACGGGGATGTGGACGGGTCGGAAGCGGTGCTCGCCCAGTTGGCCGCGGAACACCCGGGCCTGGACCTGAGCTGGACCGTCTTCCCCGAGAACCGCGGACGGGTCGCCGCGCTCAACGCCGGCGCCGACGCGACGTCCGGCCGCATCCTCATCCGTGCCGACGACGACCTGGAGCCCGGACCCCACTACATCCGGGACCACGTGGCCGCGCACTCGGGCGGGCCTGGCGGAGCGATCGGACTTTACTTGAACGTCCTGGAGCCCACCCCGTATCAGCGCGCCTACGGTGACGCCCAGGACGTCCTGCACCGCGAGCACGCGTATGCGCTGCCGGCGGATCAGCAGTGGCGGCACTGGGCGGGCAACGTGTCCGTCCCCCGTGCCCTGCACGAGCAGATCGGCGGCTACGACCCGGACTACCGACAGTACGGGTGGGAGGACATCGACTACGGCTACCGGCTTCACGCGGCAGGCTACCCGGTGGTGATCCGTCCCGAGCTGGAGACGCGGCACCACGCTGCCGCCGTGACAACGCACTCGAAGGCGGTGCGGGCCTTGCACGGCACGGCCGCGCGGAACCTGTTCGTGAGCAAGCACGGGGCGGCACCGCTCGGCACCATCGGTGCTCCGCGAGGCGTGTGGGGTGCTGCCGTGCGCCTGGTGGCGTTGGGCGCCACCGAAGCCACTCTCACGCGCTCCAGTGCGCTGATCGACGCCGTCGCGGACCACCTGCCTCGGGGGCTCGCCCGTCGACTCATCGCCCTCCAGGTGGAGGGTGCCGCCGAGGCTGGGCGGGCTCATCCCCACCGCGCGCAACGGGCCATCTGAGGGGACACGATGTCAGAACAGACTCCCGCAACAATCGCCATCGCCCACGACTACCTCACCCAGAAGGGCGGGGCGGAACGGGTGGTGCTCGCCCTGCACCGGATGTGGCCGGACGCGCCCATCTACACGACGTTCTACGACCCCGAGGGAACCTTCCCGGAGTTCAAGAACGCACGCATCATCACCTCACCCCTGAACCGGGTGGGGCTGCTGCGGAAGGACCCGCGGAGGGCACTGCCGCTGCTGCCCCTGGCCTCCTCACTGCTGCATGTGAAGGAGCCGGTCGCCGTCGTCTCGACCTCCGGCTGGGCGCACGGATTCCGGTACGACGGCGACACGCTCGTCTACTGCCACACCCCGGCGCGCTGGGTGTACCTGTTGGACGACTACCTGGGCGACGGCGGCCGGGACAGCATCAAGGGCCGGATCGCGCGCGTGCTGCGCCCGGGTCTGCGCAGGTGGGACCGCGTGGCCGTTCGGCGTCGATCACGCTATGTGGCCAACTCCACGGTGGTGAAGGAGCGGATCGAAGACGTCTACGGGCTCGAGGGCGTGGACCTCGTGTTCCCGCCGCACTCCGTGAGCACGGACGGCCCGCAGGAGCCGATCCCCGGTGCCGAGCGGCTGGCGGAGGACGGCTTCCTGCTCTCGGTCGCGCGGCTCATGCCGTACAAGCACGTGGACGTGGCGATCGAGGCAGCGGCCTGCGCGGGGCGGCCGCTCGTGGTGATCGGCAAGGGCCCGGAGGAGGCCCGGCTGCGGGCGATGGCGGGGGAGGACGTGGTGTTCGGCCAGGACCTCACCGACGCGCAGCTGCGCTGGGCGTACGCACATGCGACGGCACTGATCGCCGCGAGCCACGAGGACTTCGGCATCACGCCGCTCGAGGCGAGCGCGTGGGGCGTGCCCACCGTGGCGCTACGGGCCGGCGGTTACCTGGACACGATTGTGGAGGGCGTCAACGGGGTATTCGTGGAGGAACCGACGGTGGATGCGGTGGCCGGCGGGGTGGAACGTCTGCTGGCGCATGACTGGGACCGGGCGGCGATGCAGGCGCACGCCGAGCGGTTCTCCGAGGCCCAGTTCGGGCGGCGGATCCATGGCCTGGTGGAGCCGCTGTTAGCGCAACCCGATGCCGCTACAGCGGCCCCGAGGAGACGCGTACGTGGGCCGCTATCCACGAGGGGACGGACGCGCCCGGAACCGGCCGCGCGAACAACAGGGGAGTTCTAGTGTCGAGCAGGCCGTTCAGTGGGGCCCTTCAGGCAGCCCGGCGCGCCAAGCACCTCGGCTTCGTCGCCGTGAAGCGGGGGCGGCGGGCGCGCACGCAGGCCGTCGACTCCCTGCTGCGCTTACGGGCCTCGCTCGGCGACTACGCCTTCGACCCCGAGCACCATCGGGACGTCTACGGCGAGTTCCCACGGATGTATTTCCTGCATCGTCCCGCGGGCGTGGGCCCCGCGCCCACGGCCGCGCCGCCGCGGCGGGTGTTCTGCTTCTGGACGGCCGAGAACGCGATGTCGGAAGCCCGCCGGGCGGCGCTTGAGGCGATGGAGGCGGGCACCGGCGTTCCCGTCACGCTCATCACCCCGGAGAACCTCGCTGACTGGGTCGTCCCCGGCGCGCCGCTGCACCCCGCTTACGACGCGCTGTCCGCGGTGCACCGGTCCGACTACCTCCGGGCGTACGTCATGTGGCACTACGGCGGTGGGTACTCCGACGTCAAGCGACCGACGTCGGACTGGTCCGGGGCGTGGGATGCATTCGACGACCCGCAGGTGTGGCTCGCCGGTTACCCGGAGGTGTCCTCCCGGTCCTGCGGAGGCGACGACCATACGCGCCTGGGCCGCGACATTCACCGGAACTTCCCCCGCTTGGTGGGCTTCGGAGCGTTCATCATGCGCCCTGGCACGCCTTTCGCCCGCGAATGGCTGCGCGAGATTGAACGGCGCCTCGACTACTACGCCGCCGAACTGATGGCCGCCCCCGGAGACACCTGGGGCGATGTGCCGGGATACCCGTTGCGATGGATTGAGATCGGCAGCGACGTATTTCACCCGCTGCAGCTGAAGCACTTGCAACATGTCCGCCAGGACCCACGGCTTTTGCCGCGTCTGGACGGACACCGGTAGCTACTTCAGAAGGAGACCAGCAGGACATGATCAAGGCCAGTCGATACGCGAAGAAGGTCCGGCGGTTGGGGGGAGACCTCACGCGCTCCGTTGGGTACGTCTGGTCTGCGGCGCGCCGCCCCCTTGAGATCGTCCCTGCATTCTGGCTCCCTGGCCAGCACAACTTTGGTGATGACCTGACGGAACACGTGCTCGTGCCGTTCGGGCTCGCGCCGGTGGCGGTGCCTCAGGCCGAGGCGTGGCTCATAGGGGTGGGCTCCCTGCTGAACTGGGTGCCATCGGACTACACCGGGTTCATCTGGGGGACCGGCCTGATCGAGCCGGAGGAGGGAAAGTCCTTCCCGCACGCGACCGTCCTCGCGGTGCGCGGGCACCTGACGCGGGAGATGCTCGGCGTGCCAGCCGAAGGGACTGTCGTCGGGGACCCCGGGCTGCTCGCCGGCGTCCTCGCGGAGCGCGGCCAGCCCGGACCGATCGGCATCGTGCCCCACGTCTCCCAGCTTCACGAACCCTTTGTCCGGACGCTTGTGCGGCGGATCGGGTCGGAGCGCTGTGTCGTCGTCGACGCTCGGCGTCGGCCGGGGCGGGTCATCGAAGAGATCGGGCGGTGCTCCGCGGTCGTGTCGACGTCCCTGCACGGGCTCATCGTCGCGGACGCGTTAGGGATTCCAGCGGCCTGGGCCACCGCCGACCCGCCGCTCATCGGGGGCGACTTCAAGTTCCGTGACCACGAGTCCGTGGTGTCGGCGTGGCGAGCCCGCCGCGTCGACCTGGCTGACCTCAGGGACGAGCGCTCCGTCCGGCGCGCCGCGTACCCGGCCGACGCGGCCGCCGTGGCGCGCGCCCAGGAGGGTCTGGTGCGCGTCCTCGATGCCGTACTCAGGGACGCTGCCAGCGGTCCAGCCGGAGTGGCTCGTCACGAACTGCGTCGGCTGATCCTCGACAGGGTCACGCGGCGTCTTCCCTGACCGGAAGAACGGCAGCCGCGCCCGCCCGATCTGGCGGGTCCGAACCGTCGCACCTGGCGGCGCGGACGTACCAGGAGGTGCCAGCGTCGACGAGGGACGCCCAGCGCGGCACACACGACGCGGAAGGGGCTGTCGAACCCGGAGACGTTCTGGCCGGTCCCCACGCGGTAGGCGCCGACATCGAAAGGCAACGGCTCCAGCGGGGTGCCGGACTGGGCATGGAGTCCGACGGACATGACGTGCGACCCGTACACCTGGTCAGCGCAGGCCGGGTCAACATCGCCGTCCTCGCCGGGGCCCGGGCCAGATCCCACCGCTGGATGATCGTCGACCCGAACAGCCTGTGCGCGCCGGCCGGGATACGCAGGGCGAGCGGGCCTTCGTTGAACACGTAGGCGGACTCGCCGTACCACCCGTGCGCTCGAGGATGCGCGGACACCCAGGCGGCTAGGGCGTGTCTGAGAATAGATGCACGAGTCAGCTGAGACCCTGGGGACATGTCCCGGTTCCAGATGCTCTCCGACGCCCAATGGGAGTTGATCGCCCCGATGCTCCCGACCCGGACCGGCCGCGCCGGCAGGCCGTTCGCCGACGCCCGCACCATGGTGGAGGCGATCATCTACCGGTACCGGTGCGGAATCGCTTGGAGGGATCTGCCCGAGGTCTACGGGCCCTGGCAGACCGTGTGGACCTGGCATCGGCGCTTGGCCGAAAAAGGCACATGGGACACGGTGCTGGCCACGCTGACCGCCGCCGCTGACGCCGAAGGCCTGATCGATTGGTCGGTCTCGGTGGACTCCACGATCGCCCGCGCCCACCAGCACGCGACGAACATCACCCGCCACACAGGGGGATGGATCGAACTACAAGAATCCGCGTGAGGAACCGGCCGATCACGGCATCGGGCGCTCCCGTGGCGGGCTGAGCACGAAGATCCATCAGCTCGTCGACGGGACCGGGCTGCCGCTGGTCAGCCTGATCACCCCCGGCCAGGCAGGGGACTCCCCGATGCTGCTTCCTCTCCTGCAGCAGCTGCGCGTGACCCGGCCAGTAGGGCGGCCCCGGACCCGCCCCGAGGCCGTGCTGGGCGATAAGGCGTACTCCTCCCGGGCGATCCGCACCCACCTACGCGCCCGTGGGATCAAAGCGGTCATCCCCGAACCGGCCGACCAGCAGGGCCACCGCAGACGGCGCGGTGCCCGCGGCGGGCGCCCCGTCAGCCTCGACGCGGACGCCTACAAGGGCCGCAACGTCATCGAGCGCCAGTACGCGCACCTGAAGCAGTGGCGGGGTCTGGCGACCCGGTATGACAAGTACGCGATCATCTACAGGGCCGCTGTGGTCCTGAATGCTGTGCTCGCATGGTCAAAACGATTGTCAGACATGCCCTAGGCGGGGCGAGACCAGGTCGTCCCAATCGACGACCATGACGTGCCCCCGCGGCTGCGCGGCCCGCAGCGCCGCGGCCACCCGCAGTCCCTTGTCCCTCCGGGTGGCCGCCATGCACTCCTGCGGCTCGTCCGGCAGTGGAGCCCAGCGGTGGTCCACAAACCCAATGACCACCCCGCTCGGGATCTCGGTTAGCGGATCGTCCCGGCTCGCACCGATCGCCATACGGGGGTGCCGCCCGCGTCCTGGGCGAGGCAGGAGGCGATGGTCACTCGCAACAGGTCCATCGCACCGAGCCAGTCGGAAACCCCCTCTGCGTCGCGCACGGGGATCACGAACGTGAGGGATCCGTCTGCGTCGTCATCGGCATGGCCCATGTTCTCTCCTCGGGGTCAGGCCTGGCGCTGTGCACGGGGCCGGGGCGCGCCGCCGGTCACCGTCCAGCGTCGAGCAGATGGAGCAGATATCGACCGTACCCGGACTTCACAAGGGGCTCGGCCCGCTCTCGCAGCTCTTCGTCGGTGAGAAGGCCCTGGCGCCAGGCGACCTCCTCTGGGGAGCCGACTTTGAGTCCTTGGCGGGACTCAACGGTGCGGATGAAGTTGGACGCATCATTCAGGTCGTGGAACGTGCCGGTGTCCAGCCACGCAGTGCCTCGGGGGAGCACCTCAACGTTGAGTTTGCCGCGTTCCAGATAGATGCGGTTCACATCGGTGATCTCGAGTTCACCGCGTGCCGACGGCTTGAGGCCCTTCGCGATCTCGACGACGTCGTTGTCGTAGAAGTACAGGCCCGGCACCGCATAGTTGCTCTTCGGCTCCTCAGGCTTCTCCTCAAGCGAGACGGCCTTGCCGGCGTCGTCGAACTCCACCACGCCGTAGGCGCTGGGGTCCGCCACCCAGTAGCCGAATACGGTGGCTCCGTTGACCTGTGTGTGGCGGCGCAGCTGTTGGCCCATCCCGGGGCCGTAGAAGATGTTGTCCCCCAAGACGAGCGCGACATGCTCATCGCCGATGTGGTCCTCCCCGAGGATGAACGCCTGTGCCAGGCCGTCGGGGGAGGGCTGCTGAACGTAGCTGAGCGAGATCCCGAACTGGGAGCCGTCGCCCAGGAGGCGCTGGAACTGCTCTGCGTCGTGCGGGGTAGTGATCACCAGGATGTCGCTGATCCCCGCCAAGATCAGCGTGGACAGCGGGTAGTAGATCATCGGCTTGTCGTAGACCGGCACGAGCTGCTTCGAGATGCCATGGGTGATGGGGTGCAGGCGGGAGCCGGTGCCGCCAGCGAGGATGATGCCCTTCATGGGGCTGACTTTACTGGCAGAGTGTCTGAAATCGATCGCCGACCCTGAAGTCGTAGACAGAGGTCAGGGTGTCGGTGATGCTGGAGTTCCGTTGAGAAAGATGTGGGGAACATGTCCTGGATGGTCACCGGCGGTGCTGGATACATCGGCGGGCACGTGGTGCACGCCTTTCACGCGGCAGGCATTCCTGTCGTCGTTGTGGATGACCTATCGACGGGTCGTGCTCGGTTCGTTCCAGATGACGTTCCGCTGATCAGGACGAGCCTCCTGGACACCGAGGCGCTTTCTCACGCTCTGCGAAAGCATGAAGTGAGCGGTGTCGTGCATGTGGCGGGTTTCAAGTATGCAGGGGTGTCCGTACAAGAACCTCTTCGCACGTATCGGAACAATGTTCAAGGAACGCTGAGTGTGCTCGAAGCGATGGAGGCGTGCAACGTGCGCCGAATCGTCTTCTCCTCCTCTGCGGCCGTCTACGGTACGCCAGACGTTCCTGTAGTGACGGAGCAGACGGCCCCCTCTCCGGAATCGCCGTACGGCGAGTCCAAGTTGATCGGAGAGATGATGATCGCCGCCCAGGCGGTCGCCACGGGCCTACGCCATACAAGCCTTCGTTATTTCAACGTGGTGGGGAGCGGGACTGACGGGATCGTTGACCTGAGCCCCCACAACCTCTTCCCGCTCGTCTTCACGGCCTTAGAGCGGGGCGAGGTTCCCCGGATCTTCGGTACGGACTATCCCACGCCTGACGGCACGTGCGTCCGCGACTACGTGCACGTCGTGGATGTCGCCCGTGCGCACGTCGCTGCGGCGCAGGCATTGATGGCGGGGGTTGAGCTGGCGCCGGTCTACAACCTTGGATCCGGTGAGGGGACTTCAGTTCGACAGATCATGGACGCCGTCGGCAGTGTCACCGGTCGTGGTTTTGAACCGGCCGTCCATCCACGCCGCCCGGGTGACCCCGCTCGAATCGTCGCTGATGGATCACGTGCGGCGCGGGATCTCGACTGGGAGAACCGGCACAGCCTCGTGGAGATGGTGGGCAGTGCTTGGCAGGCGCGAAGGGCATGGGATGCCCAGTGATCGCGACCCTCGCCCGCGGTCGCCTCACGGGCCTGCAGACGTGGGCAACGACGCTGCGCGCAACTCACTCGTGGGAAACAGCGGGAGGCATGCCCCGGCCACCGGGGTTCGTCTCGGCGTGAGTGATGAGAGGCGCGGGAGGCCGCCCCAAGACGCGGTAGCGAAGATGACCTTCGAGCGTGCCCAGCCTCCATCCCCACTCGGCACCGTCTTCCAGAGTTGCGGATCCGCGGAGGACCCGTCCCCAGGTGGGGAGACCCGTGAGAGCGCCCTGGAATGCGCCTCGCAGGCTCACTCCGAGAGGATCGACCAGGTGAGGATGGCGGGTCCACAGCTGGATGGCGGTCCGGGCGTAGTTGCGCCGCTGGGTGACCACCCCTCGGACATCTGAGCGCTGCAGGTAGTCGATGCGCGCTTCGGGCACGAAACGGGTGGGAAATCCGGCGTCTGCGGCGCGCCAGGCGAAATCCGCCTCGTCGTGTCCCCCTCGAAATGACTCGTCGAAACCACCGACGGCGTCGAACACGTCACGGGTCATGGCCATGTTCGCTCCGAGCGGGTAGGGAGGACCGCCGAAAACATGGTGGAGACCCAGATCTTCCCCCACACGCTGGCCGTTGCCATCAACGGGGATGGCGGCACCGCCTGCGACCCCACTGTCCGAGAAGGCGGAACGGAAGGCCTCTACCCAGCCAGCATGAATCCTGTCATCTGCGTCGCAGATCAGGAGGATGTCACCGCGAGCGTCGGCGAGACCCACGTTGCGGGCATGATTGACGCCCTGGCGCTCGGCGGCAGTGACCACACGTGCCCGGGGATCAGCCGCGGCAGCCTCCGCGAGCAGAGCGGGAGTGGCGTCCGTGGAGAGGTTGTCCACCAGCACCAGCTCATCTTCGGGACCCAACTGGGCGAGTACGGCAGTGATCTGCCTGCCGATCCAGGCCTCGGCGTTGTAGCAGGGGATGATGACGCTGACGGTGGGTTTCATCGGTAGACCTCCTGGAGGCGGGCGCGGAAGCGCTGTTCCCCGTATTCCTCGGCCACGGCATGGGCCGTCCGGCGAGCATGGTCATTGGCGGCGTCAGGATCCCGGAGCACCCGGCTGACGGACGCCGCGAAGGCCCGGGGGTCATCGGCCACGAACGCGGCGTCGGCGGGGTGGATGCCCTCGTTTCCCACGGTGGTCGTCACCGTGGGCACTCCGCGGATGAGTGCCTCCACCACCTTGAATTTCACGCCGGCGCCGTAGCGGAGGGGGACCACCACCACGGCGGCTTCTGCATACAGGGGTTCGAGGTCGACCACGAAGCCCAGAACCTCGACGGCGTTGGCTTCGAGTTCTGCCACGACGTGATCGCGGAGCCCGCCGCCCGCGACGGCGACCCGCGCGTTGGGGTGCGCTTTGCGCACTTCGGGGAGGATCTCGGTGACGAACCAATGCATCGCGTCCTCGTTCTCCCAACGGGCCATGTAGCCCACGAAGAGGAGCAGGGGGTTCGTTGAGGAGGGGGCTTCAGTGCGCACGTGGCCGGAGATCGCGGGGGGCACCACGTGCACCCGTGCGTGCGTGCCTCGGCGGGGCAGCAGATCGGCGTCCTTCTGGCTGAGGACGACGACATCGTCGGCCTGTCGAGCGATCCGGCCCTCGAGGTGGAGGGCGGCGGCACGCCGGACCGCCCAGGCTGCTCGGCGTGGGATGCTCGTCTGAAGCTTTCGCTGGCGCCCGAAGCGTTGGGAGAGGACGTCGTGCAGGGTCACGACGACGCGCGCGTTGGGATTGATGCGTCGAACGGCTCCCAGCAGGATGGCGCTCTCCTCCCACTGCAGGTCGATGACATCGGCCTCTGCGACCAGGTCGCGAACCCGTGAGAGGGCGACTCGGCTCAGCGACGGGGCCACTGCGAGCAGGCGTTCCAGGCGGCCGCGGCGGTCTTCCGCCGGGGAGAGGATCCGATGGGAGAAGGGGACTCCGCGGTCGAGAGCGCGACGGTTGGCCGGGCCATCGGTTGTGACCATCGTCAGCTCGGCGCTCTCGCCTATCACCTCGGCAATGGCGTGCACCAGGTGCTCGCCCGCTGACTCCTGGCGGGTCGACGAAGGAAGAACGGGTGTGAGCATGACGGCTTTCCGTTTGGTCGAGGCGGAGGGGCCAGGACTTCTGCGCGCTTCGAGGGCGGAATGGACCGCCTGCTCCGCGGCGCTTGCCCATGCCTGCCAGTTGAGTCGCGCCCGGCCGTCTCGGGTTGCCGCCTCGGCGGCGCGCGCCACGGTTGCCTCCGAGAGCTCCCCGAGCAGACGTGCGGTCTGGTCGACGGCCTCGCCCGGGGCGACGAGCCATCCGGTGAATCCGTCCTGGACGATGGTCTCCACACCCCCTACGCGCGTGGCGATGACGGGCAGCCCCGAGACCAGGGCGTCGGTCATGACCACGCCGGCCGCGTTGGCCAGGGCGAGGTCAAGGAGGACATCGTGATCCCTGTAAAGCTCGGCGAGGACCGACCGGTCCACCACGCCTGGCGTGTCCACCCACGGGGGGAGGCCTTCCGGGGTGCGGCCGACGATGGTCAGCTTGATCTCCTGGCTCTGTCGAGCCTGCTCCACGGCGAGGACGACGTCGTCTCCACGCTTGCGCTCCCAATCAGCGATGACAGCCAGGACTCGCAACGGGGAACCTGGCGTCCGTGGCCGGGGCGCATTCGACGTGGGGGTGGCGGGGCCGAAGGGGGCGACGGTCACCCGACTGGGTGAGACGCCTGCGTCCCCGATCAGACTGCGGGCAGCCCAGTCAGAAGCGACCAGGAAGTGATCCGTCACGGTGGCCCCGGCCTGTTCGACGCGCAGCCCCTCCTGCTCGTTGCGACGGCCGAGGCCGGTCGCGATCGGGTAGAACCCGCAGATGGCGGGGAAGGTGGCATCGGTGACCTGGACGAGGGGCAGATCGCGAGGGAGGGAGAGCACATCGGTCGACGAGGCGATGGCCACCAGGGCATCCAGGGGCTCTCCCGTGTGCGCGCGGATCTGATCTGCCAGAGCTGCGCTGCGAAGCCGAGCGGTCGCCATGGTGTGGGTGGGGAGACTGCGCCGTCCCCTCATGCCGCGGAGGCGGGTGCGGAGCCGCTCGCCGGTTGCATCCGGCTGAGTGACCGGAGGGAACACGGTCACGGCGAATCGCTCACGGAGCGCGGCTGCCATAGGTGCCACGACACCGGACCATGCCCGGGGGTCGTCGGTACTCCAGGGACTGTAGAGCCCGACATGGAGGGCCACGAGTGAGTCAACTCCTCGGTCAGGTGGTCGGCGTAGGGTCCATCCTAGGTCGGACAGGGCCGGGTACGCTGAAGCGAGTTCCTCGCGGATGCTCCCCTGAGGGGGAGCGTGGAGGAACCGTTCTCCATCCGCGATGCCATTCGGGAGGCGCCCGTGAACACCCGTTGCCTGGTCCTCACCTCCGGTCGGGCGGCGGACGGCCCTTACGGGATTGATCGGCTCAGCCAGTTCGGCTACGACCTCATGGAAGTCGAGCCGGCACGGACGCGTGTTCACCGGAAGCTCCGCGATGTCGTGGAGCACCGCTCCGGTCGGCCGATGGACAAGACTCTCCGGTCTGTCCGCAAAGCATGGCGCTCGGACCTGGTGCTCGCCTTCCTGGAAAAAGAGGCGCTCTCCGCCTCCTGGGCTAAGCGTCGAGGGATGATGCCCTACGCCGGAAGGCCACTCGTCATGATCGCGTGCTGGCTGGCAGATGAGCTCCAACGGATGTCCCCTGCGCAGCGGACAGCGGTGGTCACTTCTTACAGCGGGGTGGATCTGATTCTCGTCCTGTCACGGAACCAGGTGGAGATCCTGGTGGAGGCGGGGTTCGATGCGGCGCGAATCGAGGCCGTCAGTTTCGGATACAACCCAGATCAGTTTCCGGTCGCAGCATTCGAGGACCGACACGGCATCGTTTCTGTCGGGGCCGACCGCGGCCGGGACTTCTCGACGCTCCTCCAGGCAGTGGAAGGTTCCGACCTGCAACTGCACCTGTACACAGACGAGGGTCATTTGAACGGTGGCGAGCTCCCTGCCGAGGTGGTCTTCCACGGGCGCGTCCCGTTCGGGCGTTATCAAGGGGTCTTGGCGACCGCATCCATTGTCGCGATCCCCACCCACGTCATGGCGTACCCGAGTGGTCAGACCGTAGCTCTGGAGGCGGCGGGGACGGGGGCTTGTCTAGTCCTCACAGACACTCCGGCCATGCGGGAGTATTTCGATGACGAATCTGCGGTCTTTGTCTCTCCAGGAGACACGAATGGTTGGTGTAGGGCGCTTTCAGAGCTGATAAGTGACGCGGAGAAGCGCCGTCGTCTGGGAAGAAACGCTGCAGCCTTGGTCGGTGCCCACTTCACCTACACCGATATGTGGAGTCAGGTCGACGAAGCCATTCGTCGCCGGGGTTGGGCTGGCCAGTAGTTGTTATGCGCTGGTTTCTAGGCGGACGCCCCCTACCCCGCATTTATGGGGGGTATCTTAAAAATAGGGTGTAGATCGTCGTTCGTGGAATTCAATTACCGGGAAGCCTCTGATGGATGCGGGTGATCATGTCATAATTACAGGGAATTGTTATCATGTTGAGTGAGTGCGGTACCGCGCCGACTGAGGTCACTGGTAGTCGGAAAATCCGACGAGAAGGTCATTGTCCACCCGGATGTGATGGAAGTACTTGAGCTGGAGGGGCTGGTAGACCTTACCGAGCAGGTCGGTCCAGGACACGGGGTAACCGGGACCGCCAAGGCGCACATCCCCGGGGTTCTCGGTGAGGCGGCCGGCTAGGGAGTCCAAGCGCCGTTCGACCTCCCGTAGCCACTCCCCGGTGAACGGGGTGTGGGAACGTGCGATCATCGCGCTCGTGCCGACGAGCTGCTTCCAATGGAGAGCGATGTCGCGCCCCATAGGGCCGGGGAATCGAGCGGAGGCTTTCGCGTTGACCTCCCCGTAGGAGGTCACCCACGCGGTGGGGTCGGCCTGTGCCCGATCGAACGCGGCCTCCCAGGAACCGAGCGGCGCCTTGAGGTCGATGTACCCGCCGCCGTGGTGGTGCATCAGGTAAGCCCGCAAGTAGTCCGACCGGTGAACCAGGGACAGATACTTGTAGGCGGGGTGGAGAGGATGGCCCTGCACAAGCCACTCCTGAAGGGAAGTCGGGGTAATGAGAGCCACAGGCACCTCGATTACCTCGCGCAAACGATTGAAGTTGCGGAGTCGGTTGGCCGACATCTGGTTCTCACCGGTCCACACCACGAAGACTCGGCGGGGCAGCTCACTGGGTGAGGTATCAGCAGGCGGGTCCATCTGGAGGAACGCTAACTCATGCCCCTCCTTGCCCCGGTTGTGGCCGGCGTACCGCTGGGCGTCGTAGCGGTAGGGGCGGACCTCCGACAGTGCCGGCGTTACCGCCGTCAAGGCGGTCCACTTTCCCTCCCTCAGCCTCCTATGAGCGCGCTTGTTCGCTACAAACCAGGCGTGCTTGACCTGCCGAGCAACCCTCACCACATCCATGCCTGCACTCTACCCAGTGGGGATGCTGGCAGGTGCCTGGGTCACTCTGGCCTCGGTGGCGATCTGGATCGTCCCTGAATTCACCCTGATTCCATGCAGTCAATGGCGAGGTGAATGTGGGCTGTCAAAGTAATTCCGGCATCATGCGCATCGCGGCC